>NZ_JNKU01000094.1 GCF_000702165.1 Sharpea azabuensis DSM 18934 | reverse complement strand
GAATATCACCAGAAAAGACGAGAAATATGTCTTCAGTATAGTCATGAAGAGACAAACATATGAATGTCCTGAGTGTCACTCAAGTCATGTGAACATAAAGGCAAATAAATCCAAAAAGCTTGTAGGTGCTCAGTTCAATAACTGCCCTAGCATCTACATGATCCATTTTAAGCGTCTATGCTGCAGGGACTGTGGTTCGTCTTTCTACGATCATGTTCCTCTTGCTGATGAGACGACAAAAATTGCCAGGGTTACGCAACTGCATATTCTTGAGGACCTGAAGCCCTTTAACTCTGTCTTTGCGTCCGTTGCAAGAAAGTACGACATAAGCACGACCAAGGTCATCAGCCTCTTTGATGAGAACGTCCAGGTGAAGAGACACCCGCTGCCACGAATCCTCCTTATAGACGAGTTCTATTTTCAGAGGCATAGCCAGCAGAAATATGCCTTTGTCATGATGAACTTCGAGAACAAGGTTATTGTGGATATCATCAAGTCAAGATGGCAGAACGTACTCAGTGATTATTTCTATTCGATAGATGCAGAAAAAGGAAAAGGCGAAAAAAGGGAAAAAGAAAAGGTAGAGTTTGTATGTTCAGATCTCTATGAGCCCTACCGCAGTATCATAGCTACCTACTTTAAAAACGCTACCTATCTTGTCGATCATTTTCATGTTGTTAAGCTCGTCAATGATCAGCTTAATAATACCAGGAAAAGGGAAATGCGTAAACATTCATATGCCAGGCAGTCCAAGGAATACAGACTCCTCAAATTCAGATATAAACTTCTCATGCAGTACGGTCCTACCGTTGACATTGAGACATATAGATTTGATTCAATACTTGGCTGCCACTGTGTCAATAAAACCGTTCTGGATGAGATTCTTTCCATCAGCGATGATATAAAGGCTTTCTATGATGTCAAGGAGGCATTCATGGCCCTTGATGCCATTGATGAGAAATCAGCAGCAGAACATGACCTGGAAAAGGAACTTGATGAAATAATTAAAAGATTCCATCAG
>NZ_JNKU01000093.1 GCF_000702165.1 Sharpea azabuensis DSM 18934 | reverse complement strand
TTTGAAAGTGAAGAAGAATTAGAGAAGACAAGAAAAGAACTGAATAAGAGAGATGAGTTCTTGGAGTCTATGGGATTGTGGGAAGTCTATGAAAGATTCCAATTAAAATTAAGTGATACAGTTGAACTTATAAAAGAGTCTTTACAGACAATTAAAGAAACATACGATAGACTCATTAACAAGAATAGACAACAGGAAATATTATCTAGACGTTCAATGAGTCTTAGTGAAAGAATATCATATTCTAAAAACAGGGTAGAGAATCAGCAAAGAACACAGCGACCTAGAAATCGTTCTAGAGATGATTTAAGTCGATAATACTAAAAACCAAAAAGGAGCAAGTTTTGGGCTTGCTCTATAGTTTATTTATTTTGTTTTTTTATAGATTTATATATTTATATTATGGAGTTAGTAGTAGCTCTTATTGGGAGTTAGTAGTAACTCTTATTGGGAATTAGTAGTAACTCTTATTGGGAATTAGTTTAAATTTAATTGACTAATTGCTTTGTGTGAGTTAATTTTATATATATAAACTAATGCTATGATTAAGGGGTGCTTATAATGACTAAAAATAATGATAATTCCTTGCAAAATCAAATAATTGCAATGTCTAATACCCTGGCTGAAAAATCAACACGATTTAATGCTGCTCAGCAAAGACTTTTTTATGTCAGTTTAGCTGCATTAAAAAGAGGAATTAATGCAAACAATGAAGTTGAAATTGATAAAGAAGATCTTTTTGAATACTTGCATATAACGAATTCTCATAGACATGCTGACTTGCGAAAAAGCGTAGTGAAGCTCATGCAGTCATCATTTGTGCAGTTCGGAACTGATGAGGAATTTTGCGACGGATTTCTTATTGTTGGGGCACGAACGACACGAAAAAAGATATACATCGGATTCAATGCATATTTTCTTCCTCTCATACAGGAGCTTGCTGACAACTATGTTCGCTTGCTGGATGATGATGTGACATCATTTGATTCTAAATTCTCGATGATGCTCTATCAGAACCTTCTGAAAGATAAATGGATGCTGACCAATCCCGATTTTTAC
>NZ_JNKU01000092.1 GCF_000702165.1 Sharpea azabuensis DSM 18934 | reverse complement strand
ATTGTGCTTACTTTTATTCCTTTAGGCATATGCAATATTTTAAGTGTGCCCCTACGCTGTCGCAATCATTCAATGTGGCCTCTTTATATCGGTATTTTTACTTCGCTAGTTAATACATTTTTTAACTTTTGTTTGATATTTGGTCATTTTGGCGCTCCTGCATTAGGTGTTCAGGGTGCTGCCATAGCTAGCGTCATTTCACAAATGGTGGGAGCGTTCCTAACCCTTATCTGTGTTTATAAGTTATATGGAAGAATCAACATCTCCTTGGGATTGGATAAGAAAGGCTATCAACAGTATTTTAAGATGCTTTTACCAATTGCCTTTAGTGAATGCTTATGGGCAGTGGGACAAAGCGTTAATACATATGTCTATGGACATATGGGAACTAATGAGCTAGCAGGCATGTCACTGACTGGAGCAATACAAGGTCTCACCATTGGAGCATTAAGCGGATTGGCCCAGGCTGCTGGCATTTTGATAGGGAAAAGATTGGGCAGAAATGAATATGATGAAGCCTATAGCGAATCAATAAGAATCTGTGAATTTGGTTTTATTGGTTCTGTAGTGCTGTCATTGATGATTGTCTTACTTAGAAGCTCTTATGTCGGAGTCTTTCAGGTATCTCCCAGTGCGAAGAGCATTGGGGAGAAAATCTTGCTTGTCTTCGCGTTTTTAATGCCGGCAAAGGTATTAAATATGATTCTGGGCGGTGGTGTGATCAGAAGTGGTGGAAAGACAAAATATATCATGATGATTGACATTCTAGGCACATGGTTTATTGGCGTTCCATTGGCAGTATTCACAGGGCTTTTTCTCAAGCTATCTATCGTATGGGTCTATTTGATCTTGTCGCAGGAAGAAATGGTAAGACTTCTTTTGACAGCCTATATGTTTAGAAGCAGGAAGTGGATGAATACAATTTCATGAGGATCAGTATGTGGGATGAAAAGAAAATTCGCATCGTTGATATAGCAAGTGAACTGGGCGTAAGAACGGCAACAGTTTCTAATGCCATACATGGTAAAACGAAAAAAGCCTCTGATACGGCAGTAAGAGAGGCTCAGGAGAAGCTTGCCAAAACTATATTCAAAGGTAATGCAGCTTATACACCACGTTTAGGTTATGCGAAAGATGAAGTCTTTGGCTATAATGATAAATCACGTAAGATTATTGCGGATT
>NZ_JNKU01000091.1 GCF_000702165.1 Sharpea azabuensis DSM 18934 | reverse complement strand
CCGATATAAAGAGGCCACATTGAATGATTGCGACAGCGTAGGGGCACACTTAAAATATTGCATATGCCTAAAGGAATAAAAGTAAGCACAATGACCTGAAGATACTGAATGCCCCTCTGCTCTACAGGATGATCGTTCGAAAAGAGAGATATAAATGAATCTCGAAAAATGCTGAAAGCTAAAAGAAAACAAGAGCCGACAATAAACATGACAAGAAGATTTATGCATAGTGTCTTTTCTTCCGCTTCCCGGTTATTCTTTCCAATATATTGTGAAGTCATTATCGCCGTAATAGTGGAGATAGCACTGATAAGAAAAGCATAGATAAATCCTGGCTTACTGGCAATTTCTACAGCAGCAACACTCTGATCACCAAGCTGTCCTACCATGACCTGATCAATCATGGAAAAAGAAGACTGCAGCATGGATTGCAATGCTACGGGTATAGAAATGTTCATAACTTCCATCAAAAATCTTTTTTCCACCATAGAAGCCACCCCCAAAGTAACCTCATGATAAGGCATATCGTTATTTTCCACAACAGGCTAATCACATAACCTTAAGCAATCAATATTAAAAACAAAAAATCCATAGATTCTATAGAAGAACCTATAGACAATCAAAACCACGCCTTTTAGGCGTGGTTTGAACTGCGGCTATAAGCCTGTAATACCTGCTCGCGTCTAAAGGCGCTTGCTTTCACTTCGTTCAAGCTACCGCTCTTGACGTTCGCTATCCCTCAAAGGGATTTTTTTTACTTTTTTCACTGCTTTGTTTTCTTGTCTTTTATTTTCCCTTTTTGCTTCTTTTTCTCTTCGTTGCGTTTGAAAATGGATCACCATACTCCTTGACACTTAGCTTATCCACCATTTGGTCATGCATCTCCTGCTCTCGAATGTATTTTCCTACAGTTGCTGTATTCAGTCCTACTGTCGACACATACAATCCTTCAGGTATCCCATAAACGAGCTTACGCTCAGCTTTAAAGGAATCTCGAGAAGAAGATGCACGTGGTCCGGCATTAGATGTCCTTCTACTATTTCCACTCTCTTGTACCTGCAGGGTTCCTTTATGATTTTCTTTAGGTCTTATCGTCTATACTTTGGTGTGGATACGTGTGGAATGTGCAATACCATTTTGTATACGATAGTGAATTGGCTTTATGAGCCATGAGACATCACCGTTTCTTTCTTTTCGCGGTAACTTGAACACTTCCCATCATAGAAGGAGTGGTGATGTTTTTGTGTAACTTTCCTGCCAACCACCCGTATAGCGGGTGGTTTATTGTTGTACGTACGTAGTATGCACAACTGCCTAAAGACTAGATACAAGCTTTGCTTGTACTACAAAAAAATTCTGGCTTATGGAGAAGATAAGCCAGAGGGAGGGTAATAATGAATCAGGTATCTGATTACATCATTGTATTATACGTAGCGAGGGTCA
>NZ_JNKU01000090.1 GCF_000702165.1 Sharpea azabuensis DSM 18934 | reverse complement strand
TTAAAATAAGAGCGAATATAAGATAATGAATGAGGTAATATAACATGAATAGAAGAACAATTATCTCTAAAATTCTATCAATAATTCCTATGAGAAATCATATGACTTCTCAAGAAGCAAGAGAACTGTTACAGGCGTATAGTCCATGTCCGCAGGGTACCTGTAAAGGAAGTAACAAATTGAAGGTATCTTATGATTTACAGATTATTATTCCAGTCTATAATGGGGAAAAATATATTGAAGCATGTCTTAAAAGTGTTAAATCTCAAAAAACAGAGTACAATGTGTTGGCTACTATTATAAATGATGGTTCAATAGACAATACTGCTAAGATAATCGAGGATGTTATTTGTAACCAATGTGGAAATATTGAATTTGAGCTCATCACTCAACCAAACAAAGGCATTTCAGGGGCAAGAAATACAGCACTTAAGGCTCTCAAAGGAAACTATATAATGTTTCTGGATTCAGATGATTTATTAGTTGATCAGGCAATTGATAAACTGCTTAATACTGCATATACATTTGATTTAGATATTGTACAAGGCAACTGGTATGAATTTAATATCCAAAATAATCAACATAATAATATATCAGTCAACGCTCTTTCAGGTTATCCTTGGGGAAAGATCTATAAATCAACACTATTTCAAAACTTCCAGTTCCCTGAAGGCTACTGGTTTGAAGATACATCATTAAGTTTTATCATTGCCGGAATGGATATTAGATATAAGACAATTCCAGATACAATCTATTCCTATCGCATAAATCCTGAAGGTATCACCTCAAAATCACAAACATCTAATAAATGCATTGATAGTTATTATATAACAGAGTTGTGTTTAGAAGAATTCCCTGTATTTGGTTTGAAGTATGATGATCGTGCTTATGACTATTTCCTGCATCAAAGCATCATGAATATAAAGAGAGCTTATAGCCAGCCTAAAAAAATCAGAAAGGCATTGTTCACTCTAACATATACATTAATGGAAGAGTATTTCCATGACATGCATACGCAAGATGCATCTCTAAAAGACATTGAACAATGTTTGAGACAGCATCTCTTTCTAAGATTTGAAACAATTGTTTTTCCAAATTAATCACATACCATTTGATAAAAGGCTTGAAGATTAAGACAAAACTCAAGTCTTTTATCATATTTGAAATAATCAAATATTTCTGTTTTATTGAATGAAATTGCTTTCAATGTTGTTGATAACGTACAATGATATTGAAGGGATGTGCCATTATGATGAAAAAGCATACAAAAAGACTTATAATAGGTATTCTTGTAATTATTGTCTTAGTTCTATTATTGTTGCTTGGAGCTAAGCGTTATCAAAATGGCCTTAATAAGACAAATATAGAGCTTTATGTAGGTGATCATTACAAGCTGGCACTTAAGAAAGAAGAAAAAGAAGTGACATGGCATAGTCAGAACAGTGAGATTGCCAGAGTAGATCAGCAAGGTGAAATAGAAGCAAAGAAAAGTGGAAAAACTGTTGTCAGTGCCAAGACATCAAAACAGACATATCGTTGTGACATTCGGGTCAAAGAAAGACCAAAGCTAAGTGAAAGTAGTATGACTTTAAAAGCTGGTCAAACAAAGAAACTAAAACTGCTTAATACTGATGAAGAACCTCAATGGTCAATTGAAGATCATAAAATAGCGCAAGTAAGTGATAA
>NZ_JNKU01000089.1 GCF_000702165.1 Sharpea azabuensis DSM 18934 | reverse complement strand
AAATTATATCATCAATGGCCGTAGATGATATCATTCTTAATTCGGCTAGAAAGGAAAAATACTCAATTCTAACCTTAAATTGAGTATACGTGAGAATATGAATTTAAGTGATTTCTATAATGGTAATGAATTTGAAATGTATACGTATCTTGGTGCCCATCGCGCCCATGACCATCATGTCACGTTTAGAACGTATGCTCCTAGCGCTAAGCATGTATCCCTCATTGGTTCGTTCTCGGACTGGACGGAAGTGCCAATGCATCCAATCGCTAATGGCCAGTTCTATGAGGCGAGCGTTCCTGCTGCTGAAGGTGATCTCTATAAGTATCGTATTTATACAAACGACTATGATTTTATTGATCATTGCGATCCTTATGCCTCATGGGCAGAAGTGCGTCCAGCTACAGCTAGCCGTATCTTTACATCAAGCTATGCATTCCATGATGAAGAATGGTTCAATCGCAAAGATCATAGTGAACATGAACCAATGAATATCTATGAAGTCAATCTTGGCAGCTGGCATTTAAAAGAAGATGATGAATGGTATAACTATGAAGAGCTAGCCGAGATGCTTGTAAAATACTGCAAGGAGAATAATTATAACTATCTTGAACTGATGCCTATAACGGAATTCCCAAATGATGCTTCCTGGGGTTATCAGCCAACCGGCTATTTTGCCCCAACATCACGTTATGGCACACCTGACCAGTTGCGTTATCTCATTGATGCTTGTCATCAGGCCTCAATTGGTGTCATTTTAGACTTTGTTCCTGTGCATTTTGCGATTGATGGCTTTGCCCTCAACAACTATGATGGCACACCGCTTTACAACTATCCAAATGATGCTGTTGGCAAGAGTGAGTGGGGGACATGTAACTTCCAGCATAGCCGTGGGGATGTTCGTAGTTTCTTGAATTCTTCAGGCTATTACTGGCTCAAGGAATTCCATTTTGATGGCTTAAGACTAGATGCTGTCAGCAATCTTATTTTCTGGCAGGGTGACAGTAATCGTGGCGTAAATAATGAAACAGTGAATTTCATCAAGAATTTTAATGGGGGCTTAAAGCAGCGTTTGCCTCATGCCCTTCTCTTTGCGGAAGATTCCTCAAGCTATCCTGGTGTCACAAAGAAGCTTGAAGAAGGCGGTCTTGGCTTTGATTATAAGTGGGATCTTGGCTGGATGAATGATACGCTTGATTATTTCAAAAAGACAAGTGCTGAAAGAAAAGAGAATTATCATAAACTGACATTCTCAATGTATTATTTCTATAATGAACATTACTTATTACCACTCTCACATGATGAAGTTGTTCATGGCAAGAAGACCATCATCGATAAGATGTATGGCGAATATGAAGATAAATTCAAGAATGCCAGAGCGTTCTATATGTACATGTTTGCTCATCCAGGCAAGAAGCTCAACTTCATGGGAAATGAAATTGCCCAGTTTAGGGAATGGGATGAAAAACGTGAACAGGACTGGGATCTATTAAAATATCCACTCCATGATGCTTTCAACCATTATTTTAAGGATTTATCAAAGCTCTATCTTGAACATCCTTCATTAAGTGCACATGATTATGATTTATCAGGTTTTGAATGGATTGATTGTCACCAGGAAGATAAAGCGGTTTATGTCTTTGAAAGACGCTGTGAGGGCGAACGTACCATCTTCTTCTTCAACTTCTCAAGTGAAGAACAGACTTATGATTATTCAAATGCTCAGCAAGAACATTTTATTCCATTGCTTGACAGCAATGCGAAAATCTATGGCGGAGAAAATGATGCAGAGGATGCGTTTGATATAAGTCATACAAAGACATTCACGTTGGATCCATTATCTGCCAAAGCTTATCTTATTAAATAATGGCGCTTTAAATAATCGTGGGGTTTGACGAATTTCGCTTTAAGAAATCGTGGGGTCTTAGCTGACAAATTTTAAATTCGCTTTAAAAAACTGTG
>NZ_JNKU01000088.1 GCF_000702165.1 Sharpea azabuensis DSM 18934 | reverse complement strand
AGTCTTCCTTTGAAAGATGCTTTACTTGTTGTTTTACGGTAAGATGCATACAGCTTTCTCCTTTCTAAAGACTCGGAAATAGGATTTCCTGTATGCATATTATATCATATCCCTAACCGCCATTCATCCCACGGCCCAAGTGCACGTGGGTTTTCTGTCGGGAACTTTATAAAAAAAGCATTGAACGTATTAACGAACAATGCTTTGTATGTTAATTCTTTTTGATTGATTTAATGATCTGAATATCATCACTCTTGAGATATTCTATCTCATACTTATCACCAGTATGCATGAAAGCTAAGATGTCTTCATTGGTATTTGTGGCTTCAATCTTGTAGCGTAAGCCTTTGTCATCAACAATATAGGCTTTTGTCTTGCCGTCTATTGTCATAAAGTTCACTGAATTAACAACGATTGTTGCTTTTGAGAGTTTACCTTTAACACTTTCACTAGATTCTCCGGCGAGATTCGCAATATACTGCTTTTTCAACAAGTCAAGGTTGTTGTAGCTATCAGCTGAAACAACAGTGACGCTTTGATAGTCCTTTGCATCAACCATCGCATACATTTTCACTAAGCCACCTGAGTCTTTGAGTGAAAGTAAGTAGACTGGATGTCCTGCGACATTGACGAGAAGTGGGAATGTAGCATCATAGCCATAGTTCTTGACTTCACCTTCTGCTGAAGCCATTGCGGCTTGTTCATCTGCCCCTGAGCAGGCAAACTTTAATGTCCGATGAGTTCTTAAATTTGTCAGTACAAATCCTAAATTAGATGTGTCTTTGTTGGCAGAAGTGATACCTGAATAAATCCAGATATCACCATCTTTTTCAAGATAGTTATAGCCATCACTTGTCACTGTCACATTCTTTTGACCAATAATAGAATTAAAGAAACCATTCTTTAATGAACCATTATCATCAACTTCATTCATAATAAGACTTTCTGGATAAATACGATCAACCCATTTAGGAAAATGACCAACATCATATTTCTTACTATCGCCAGTAATTGGATCAAAGAGTACCATACCATTTACATATTGCTTTGAATTAACACCATAATATCCATATGTTGTACAAATATAATAAGGATGACCCTTCTCATCTATTTCAAATGATGGTGTACCAAAGATCTTTGTAGGATATTTGAGTTGTAGACGGCGTTGTAAGTTTTCACCAAAATAGGCTGATGGAACATACTTCATGCCATCCAAGCCTAAGTCCTTGAGTTTGACAAGCTGGGTTTTTCCATTAGTGCTATTGACAATGATATAGGCAGGGATGCCTTCAGACCTATTTGTCAGATATTTGAAGAAACCAGCATATTCTAGTGGCGTTACGCGGTAGACGGAATTCTTATAGGATATTTGTGTATATGCATCAGATACTTCAAACTGGCTGACAAGTTCAGGCATATCACCCATGACTTTATCACCTAGTTTTTCTGTTGATTTGCGGTCAAGGATAGGTGTCTTTGTGAAGTCTACATCACTGATTGTTTTATTGCTGAAGTCTACCTGTTCAACATTGATACGTTTGGAATAGAGTTTGGCATGGAATATCTTTGATGAAAAGAGAAAGCCAAGCACTCCACCAACAATCAACAAGAATACAAGTGAAACAAGTACTTTCTGTATTTTTGAAATGATAACAGAATTCGCAAGTGTACGAATATAGAGTGTATAGAGAAAGAAAAGTACAAGTAATGAAATAATAAACCATAAACCTGTAAAAGATTGGAGATTAAGTGTTGGATGTACAAAGAAGTAATAAATTAGGATGATGACTAAAAGTATTATGCCAACAATGATCTTATGGCTTTTCTTGACATGTTTTGGGAAAGGTATGTTGCTGAGATAATCAAATATACGATTCATATAATATCCTCCTGTTTATAGTATACATTGAACTTCAAAGAAAAGCTATATTCTTATGCATTTGTGAATATTAACTTGGTATGTTTTAGACAAAAGAAAAAGCTATGCCAAAATGATACGATCCCCTAAAGGTAGACAGTACAAATACACAAAATGTACTGCCTTGCTTTTAGGGGGTTTTATTATGGGAAGAAAAGCAAAATATACATTTGAAC
>NZ_JNKU01000087.1 GCF_000702165.1 Sharpea azabuensis DSM 18934 | reverse complement strand
TGTAACAAAAAAAGAATGACCATTCGGTTTTATTTACCCAAAAATGGGTAAAAATAAACCACCCGAATTGGTCATTTATATATTACCATTATTATACGGATACCTGCTTCATATACCTGCTTCATAGCAGAGATACGGCGCTCAATGCTCGAAGCAGAGTCCATATCGTTCTTGAAATTTTCATCTAGTGTGTTGATCGACCATGAAACGGTTACACGTCCAAGCTTCTTCAGCAGATCAATATCCCGTACCACAAGATCCGACTTTGTGCAGATCAGAATATCTGCATCACTGCCGATCAGCTGCTCCAGAAGTTTTCTGGTATTCCCGTATTGCTCCTCCTGTGGATTGTAGCCATCTGTCACAGAACCGATGACCACCCGCTGTCCGGCATATTTCTTCGGATTTTTAATTTCCGGCCAATGCTTCACATCAAGGAAAGTGCCCCATTCCTCCTTGTGCCCGGTAAAGCGCTTCATAAAAGAAGCATAGCAATACTTGCAGGCATGTGTACAGCCCACATAGGGATTGACCGAGTAACCGCCTACCGGCAGACTAGACTTAGTCATGATGTTCTTTGTTTCCACCTCACGAATGAGGATTCCATTTATTACTTCTTCCATGATTTCTGTACCTCTAACACTTTATTAAATTCTTCCGGCATTTCCTGAATCATATTTTCATCCCCTATGATAGGGACAAGGTTTTCCTTCATAAACACCGGAATGCCGAGCTTATGTGCCTGGTCCGCCAGAGACCATGCCCATTCCGGCTCCGTATGAATCTTCCTGCTCTGAGCTCCGGTCATGGTGCCGACAACGATCCAATTGATTCCGGAAAGGTCAACTGTGCCGGGATCGTCGAATAACGGCTCAAAGGTAACATGGTAATGTTTTGCTCTGACGTTTTTCCGAAGTGCATCGATACGCCACAGTTCTGCTTTACTCGTCACCGTAACGCCAAACCATGCGTTTTCCAGATCGGTATCAAAATCCAGCAAATCAGGTCGCTTGGTAAGGAACAGGAACTGATGCTGTGGATTTTCACGGATCTTTGCAAACACCTCGTCTCTCCATTCCGGCTTCCATCCAGAGAGATCGCTCATGCCGGTGAGAAGAAAGTTCTGCGGACGTTTCTTTTCCATCATCTTGAGCTTACCCGGAAAGAATTCAGGGTCAGTGAAGTCATCAATCATATGCCAGCGTTTTACGTTGTTGCGGGCATAGCAATATGTACACCCCACTGTACAGCCAATGACGATATTCATGTTCTGAATCTGATCTTTGATACAAATACTCATGACTTCTGCCACTCCTCAAGATTCTTTCTTATGCGGTCGAGGTATTCCTCAAACCGAGTAATTTCTTCCTCTGAAAAACCTTTGTAGTAAATACTGCCCATCTCATCAGATACAGAATCGTACTCACCCTTTAAGGCATGTGCTTTCTCAGTCAGAAACAGGAGTGTTTTCCTTTTGTCCGTTTCAGACTGAACACGGCTTATTAGCCCTTGATTTTCCATTCTTTCCAGCATCGTAGTAAGAGATGTTATCGCTAATCCGCATTTAGTCGAGAGTGACCTGATTGAGATACCATCCTCCTGCCACAGCACATAAAGAATACGTCCCTGGGCTCCATTAAATGCATCAATATTCTTTTCACTGAGAATCTTCTCGAAAATCCGGTCTCCAAGTTGTTTTATTTTGCTGACAAGAAATCCTCCATTCATGTCCATACAAAACCTCCTATATAGTAGCTTATTAAAAATACTATATAGGAGCTTTATTGTCAACGGTTTATATGTCTTAATAGGTAAATTCCGATTTCACGGCCAGTTCGACCGCGCTGTTTTCTTCCTCGGCAGACTCTCCTCCGCCTCCCTTTTCACATAGGTCAATTCTGATTTATATCTTGGAATACGTATCTTGTCTTCTTCCAAGTGGCTTTGAAATCAGTAGTAATGATATCCATTTCTCATCAGCACAATTTGGTTACTTAGTATATCATGTTTGGAATTCGTGAAAAACAGAAAAGCCGTACCGATGGTCCGAGACGGCAAAATGCTATCAATATTAAATTGTGATGCATACACCAAACTTTCCGTCAAACAAAACACCTGTAACAGTAACCAAAATATCCAATGCCATTCGGACAAATTTAATCTGCCAGTGATTTTTTCTGCTAAAGCAAAAGTGACTGCCTCATAGGAGCCTCTACCAAGGAATACCGACTCACATATTCCTCTATATACTCTTCCTCTAACGTAGGAACGCCGCAGGAAACAGAACTAAGTAGTGCCACACTTGTAAACTCTGTCTGAACCTTCTCGGTCTGTTCAGTAGGAATCTGCTGACCATCATATAGGAACAATCAGGACGGATTCAACATACTGCTGGATGCATTGAACGGGCTGGATCATTCTCAGGAAATAAAAATAGGACTTGAGGCTACAGGTC
>NZ_JNKU01000086.1 GCF_000702165.1 Sharpea azabuensis DSM 18934 | reverse complement strand
GATCATGATCGTATGTTCCGATCTTTACCATGGGATCAAGTTACCCTATGAACTTCGATGATTCTACCCACACATAGTGCAGAAGCCTCAAAAAAATTAATATTTTCTACTCAAATAATAATTTTAAATGGAATAATATTAATTTTTTCATAAATATTTAATATTGATAGATGATATGGATGTAGTCAAACTCATTCTTTTCAAGAGATATTTTCAAGTCCATCACTCCATTATATACAACTACTTCATCTAGAACTTCTTTAGGTGTTGAAACCTGCTTTAAGTAGGATAGTTCCGTACCACCTAAAGGAAGCTTGTTTTTTCCAATCAATGCATAATAGTTATCAAGAATACTACCAAAGTGTTCATTGGCAAAACGTCTTTTGATGAGATAGCGGCCATCTTTCATATTTTCAAAATGAAAATGACATTTTAAGGGTTCATCATCCTCAAAATAATCACGAATATGATCATAGCTTATATGTGTTTCATCAAGATAATATTTATAGGATAAGTCTTTACAGTTATGACAGATAATCTGATAATTCTCTTTATTCGTTGTGACTAAGGCATGATCATCTTTGGTAATAAAAGAAGAAGCTAGGCGGCTTAAGAATTCATAGGCATACCAGGATGGTTTCTTGAGATTGCTTTTGGTCATCAAGCCCTTTCCACCAAAGAGTTCTGCTTCACCCAAGGCATTTTCTTCCAATAAGTCAAAAGGCATCATGCATGAAAGAGCCTCCACTTCCCCAAATAAATCAATAACCGTTTTCACAATAAATGCACCCTTATAGCAGGCATCATTGAGTATATTATGGTCTGATAAATGATCAATCATATCCGTTATATAAATAGGAAAGGGATGGTCTTGATAGATAGTGGACTGCTTGAGCTTCTTGATATCATTCTTGAGAAAGCTTGTGTCTTTGACAATCTGGCTTATTTGAAGCATGTCATGATAATGAAATGGAGCATCAATAAAGGTATAATTCTCTAACGCATGTTTTTTACTTAGAAACGGCATTACACTCTGTTTATAATCCAGCATGACGCCCGCCCCAACAATATTCTTTTCACAGCCAAACTTTTTAAGAACGTCATAAATTCGTTTGCAGGCTTGACCATATTCCTCATGCTTCCTCTTGTCAAAGAAGGTATTATAGCTTAGTTCAAAACGCCATTTACGAATATTATCAATGCTGTAACGATTCGCAAAATGACTTAACATATCTTTCAAATAATGTTCGACATGTTGCATGAGCTGATGATTACGAAAATCAATCACAAACCATAGAGAAAAATGTGCATGCATCAAGAGATCAAAGAAGTTTTCTTCATAATAGAATGAGTAATGTTCTGACGATAAGAAATGGGCAACATTCATATCAATACGTAAATAGTCAAAATGAAAATGTTCCTGTGTATTAAGAAGCTGTTGCTGGATATTGGCATCGTGAAAATCAGCATAGCTTCCAAAATTCAATATTTTACTCCAGAATTTCTCATACTTCTTATCATCCAATGCATCAACAATAAGATAATGCTCTTTATCTTCCTCATTTTCCACTTTCAACAAGTCATTGATAGCTTCTTCTTGAATGACTGGCTTTTTATATTGTTGTCGATAGGCTAGAGGTGTTATGCCATATGCCTTTAGAAAATAGGACTGGAATGCTTTGACATTGGGAAAGCCATTATCTAATGCAATATGCAGCAAGGACAAATCTGAATGCATTAAGTCATCCATGGCATGAGTTAACTGTAATCGCCTTAGATAATGATGATAATTGATACCGATTGTTTCTTTAAAGAGCTTGGAGAAATATTGTGGAGTCATATTAAAGGCTGCACTAGCATCACTTAATGATACATTCTCTTCATAATTGTCTTCAACATATTCTTTTAAACGATAGGCAAGATCCTGTTCCTGAATGGTTTCTAAGGCAAATTGATTAACAAAGAAGATAAGAAATTGGGCAAATGCCTTGATTGTTTCCACTTCCTGATAGGGACTCTTTGAATAGGAAAGACGAATGAGTGAAGCGATATGTTGCTGGAGAATATGATATTTTCGATCAATTTCTTCATGGCTATTGCCATAAAAATAATAGGTTTGATGAAAGAGTTTACGTATCTCATAGCTTGAGATTTGAAAGACAAGGGCTTTTGCTCCTGGGGATAGTTGAATATGGTAATCTATATCATTATTGAGTATAAGCAGTTCATCTTGATCAAGATGATACTTTCTATCTGTCACAATAGTAACCGATTTACCAATTGCAATAATAATGACAATTTGTTTATGAGTCTGTTCTCTTCTATTCTCTCTTACAACATCAAAATAATAACGCATATATTCCCTCCAGTTAGTAAATATCCACCAGCCTAGCTGGTGGCTTTTCAGTTTCGGGCATAGCCCTGCGCCTACCAGAGACGCGTGAACCGCGTTTTACGTTGTGCGGC
>NZ_JNKU01000085.1 GCF_000702165.1 Sharpea azabuensis DSM 18934 | reverse complement strand
CAAGCACAACAATAAAAAACAAGGCCAAATCTAATTGACCTTGCTTGGTAGTTGTTTTGGATATTTTCTCTGTCTACTTGACAGGGGTCATATCATATCATGTGCATCGTTTTTTTATGACTTAAGGACATATTCATAAATACCATTGGTCTGTTTGCGAACTGTAAAGGTAAGATCGTCCTTAGGCGTGAAGCGATAAACTTGTGAAAGAGAGAAGTAGAACCAATAGCCACGACTTCTTCCTAGACCGTTGACGATTGCTTCAACATGTCCTTTATAGACATAAATGATATGCGCCTGATCATCATTATAAAGTTTATCTGGGAAGTGCTTGACATTAATATGCTTCTTGATGTCTTTAAGTTCTACATAGGGTGAGAAGTAGTAACCATGATCCCATTTAAAAGGTATAACGTTGTTGATGAAGATGGTATCTTTTGTGGGATGTGTGAGGTTGTAATTAAGCTGATAATTATTAAGTAATGCCATTGGTGATGCATTGGTAAAGATTGTGAGTGTGATGGTCACAACTAACAGAATAGCCCCAACGACACTGATGAACTTTTTAAACATAGCATCACTCCATTTCTTACACATTATACCATTTTCTTCTTATGAAACTCAAGTTGAACAACAATTGGTTTGATTGTCGAAATTGTAACTGATATAATAAGGTAAAAGGGGAGGTTATGATATGGCCGCATTTATTTTATTTATTGTTATTATTGTATTATTGGTGCTTTTTATTAGCAGTTTTGTCAAGATTGTTCCTCAGTCGGAAGCTTTCGTTATTGAACGCTTAGGGGCTTATAATCGCACTCTTGATGTTGGTCTGCATATTTTAGTGCCTTTTATTGAAAGAGTAGCTAATCGTGTTTCGTTAAAGGAACAGGTGATGGACTTTGATCCACAACCTGTTATCACTAAAGATAATGTTACAATGCAGATTGATACAGTTGTCTATTTTAAAGTCTTTGATCCAAAGCTCTTTACTTATGGTGTTGTCAATCCTATTAATGCTGTTGATTCCTTAACTTCAACGACATTACGTAATATTATTGGTGATCTTAATCTAGATGATACATTGACATCAAGAGATACCATTAATGCTCAGATGAAGTCTATTATTGATGAAGCAACAGATGCCTGGGGCATCAAGGTGAATCGTGTTGAAGTCAAAAATATTATTCCTCCACGTGATATTCAGGAAGCGATGGAAAAACAGATGCGTGCTGAACGTCAGAAGCGTGAAGCAATTCTTGTTGCCGAAGGGGAAAAGCAGTCTTCCATCCTGCGCGCTGAAGGTGAAAAGGAAACGATGATTCTTCGCGCCAATGCCGAAAAAGAATCAGCTATTGCCAAGGCTGAAGGTCAGGCTCAGGCTGTACGATTATTGAATGAAGCAAGAGCAGCTTCAATTAAGATGATTAACGATGCGAATCCAAGTCAGCCTTATGTTGAACTAGAAGGCTTCAAGGCTCTTGAAAAACTGGCTGATGGACGCTCGACAAAGATTATTGTTCCAAGCAATCTTTCTTCATTAGCTGGCACGCTGGCAAGTGCTAAGGAGATTTTGACAGATGCTCCTCAGGATGCAGAAATTAATGTCTATAATGTTGAAAAGCCTGAAGCAGGAACACCGAGTGCTCACAATCCTAAAACACATGACTATTATGCACATGTTGAAAAGAAATAAAAAATGTTCTTCTTGGGAATACCCAGGAAGAACTTTTTTATTAGTTAAGATGAATAGCCTTGGATAGACTTGGCTTAATAATCATATAGAGAATAACGCAAGCAACACATGTGGCAATATTATAAGGTAAGTTATAAGCAAGGTTGCCAGCGAGTGGTGTATGGAATGCATACCAGCCAGAAATCAAATGGCTGATTGTCTTGATAATCATACAGATCACAATACCAATTGGGAATCTCTTGATATCTTTAAACATGCCTGCAAGTCCACAAACCCCTAAAGGCAAGACATAGTCAAAGATTACAGACAATGGGCCATAGAATGTCGCAAAGCCCAATGCAAAATGGAGTCCACAACAAACGAGTCCAACAATCACGCTACAAACAGGCCCCATTAAATAACTGCACAAGAAGATCGCAATTAATGAAAATGCAACATTCCCTCCCTGTGGCATGTTTGGGGTAAACTGCGTCAAAAATTCAAGAACGAGCTGCAGTGCCGCAAGCATGGCCATGTATGTCATGGTTTTGACATTCAGATGAAATTCAAACATAAAAAATCCTCCCAATATTCATTGCCAGTGGGAATAAAAAGACTCCTTCCTGAAGGAAGAAGCCTTTATTGTTTCTATCATGCTCTCTCTACGCTGGCATTACCCAGTTCAGATGATAAGGGACAAGGTTAAACCTATCTCAGCATTAAGCACCCCTGGCTTAACTTTAAGTATAGACGATATCTGCTAATATGCAAGAGAAATATGGTATAATGGGACTGGAGGTAGGACTATGGCTTTTTTTGATGATTTAAAGACAGCTGCGACTACGGCTGGTAAACTTAGTAAAGATACACTTGAGACAACAAAGCTTAAAGGCGAGGTTGTTCTTGAAGAAAGGGATATGAATAGGGCGTTTGCGAAGATTGGGAAGTACTATTATGATATCGCTTTACAGGGACTTGACCTGCCTGATGAGGTTAAGGATTTAGTGAGTGAGATTGATGAACATAAAGAAAGAATTGATGTACTCAATCGTCAAATTAATCATATAAAAGACAATAAAATGTAGGCGTCAAGATGAACTGATATGATCCCCTAAAGGTAGACAGTACAAATACACAAAATGTACTGCCCTGCTTTTAGGGGGTTTTATTATGGGAAGAAAAGCAAAATA
>NZ_JNKU01000084.1 GCF_000702165.1 Sharpea azabuensis DSM 18934 | reverse complement strand
TTGCCATCCACCTGCATAGCAGGTGGTTTATTGTTTCACGTCCTACGTACGCTCAACTGTCTAAAGACTAGATACAAGCTTCGCTTGTACTACAAGAAAAGTGTGGCATGAGCCACACTTAGAAATCTATTACTTAGGTAATACAACGAAGTAAATGATAAAGAGTACTACGAGGCACCATACAATTAGTGATACTTCTTTAGATTTACCTGTAGCTACTGCAGTAATCGCATAAGTGATAAAGCCAAGAGCTAAACCATTAGAGATTGAGTAGCCAAGAATCATAAAGATGATTGTTACAAAAGCTGATGAAGCAAAGACAATGTTGTTCCATTCCAAGCCTTCTAACTGCTGCGCCATCATGATACCAACAACAACTAATGCTGGAGCAGTGACTGCTGATGTTACAGCTGTTAGTAATGGTGAGAAGAATGCTGCAAGTAAGAAGAGAACACCTGTTGTGACAGCTGTTAAACCAGTTCTACCACCAACACCTACACCTGAAGCAGATTCTACGAATGATGTTACTGTTGAAGTACCAACCATAGAACCAAATACAGTACCGATAGAGTCAGCTAATAATGCTTTTTCTACATCTCTTAATTCGCCTGTTTCTTTATCCATGATATCAGTCTTACCTGCTACGGCAACTAAAGTACCTGCTGTATCAAAGAAGTCTACGAATAATAATGAGAAGATTGCAAGCCAGCAATTAGGATGTGAGAATAATTCACTGAATCCTGATGCAAAGGCACCAAATAATGATGTATCAAATTCAATAGAAACAACACCATGAGGTAACTGTGGTAAAGCTTTAGCACCAGTAACGCCACCAAAGATCATACCTACGATTGCTGTTACGACTAAGCCCCAGAAGACACCAGCTGGCACATTCTTCCCCCAAAAGATTAATGTTACAACAATACCAAATAAGGCAAGTAAGACTTCTGGCTTTGTGAAGTTACCTAAGCCTACGAATGTAGCCTGGTTAGCCACAACGATACCAGCATTCTTTAAACCAACAAAGGCAACGAAGAAACCAATACCAGCACCAATAGCAAGTTTCAACTGCTGTGGGATGGCATTGATGATAGCTTTACGTACGTTTGTAACAGTGATTAAAATAAAGATTAAACCTGATACAAAGACACATGCTAAGGCACCCTGATAGCTTAAATGCATCTGTCCAACAATCGTATAAGTGAATAATGCATTGACCCCCATACCAGCTGATAAAGCAACTGGATAGTTGGCAAGTACACCCATGAGAATTGAAGTTAAACCTGAAGCAATAGCTGTTGCTAAGAAGACACCTTCTTTTGGCATTCCAGCCTGGCCAAGAATACTTGGGTTAACAGCTAGGATATAAGCCATTGCCAAAAAGGTAGTGACACCGGCAAGAATTTCAGTCTTGACATTAGTGCCATGTTTTTCTAGATTGAATAACTTTTCGATCAAAATAACTTTCCCCCTATATATTTCTTAAAAAAACACCTATATTATATGCAAAAACACAATGCACTGCAATATCAAAAAGATGTGATAAACTCAATATATTTCAATGTAAGGGAATACATATAAAAAGCATTGAATTTAAAATTTGTTAAGAAGTTCAAGATATTTTTTATATATCCATCTGTTCCGACTGACCATAATTGAATTTCTTCATGTCAAACAGCGTATTTTGTTATCTCTTGAAAAAAACAGCAAGACAGCCCTTTTGTGTGTACATACAAAGACCTAACTGCTATTTTTTGTATGAATGAATTATGTCTGTTTAAATCGGCAACAAACGCTCTCAAGCTAAGGCGAGTGATTTTTTTCACAAAATGTTTGAATTTTATTGTTTCTTGTTCGTAAATTGTAATAAACTCAACTTAAAGATGATCATCTCAATTTACATAAGGAGAACTTTAAAATGAAAATATTAAAACTAATTTTTTCTACTTTGTTGTCCTTTTCGCTGGTGTTTCTTCAAATGAATTTACTTCAGGCAAAGGAAAAAGTTACAAAGCTTAATGTGTCTAATACGAATTATGAACTGGTACAAGAGACTAGACGAAATGTTGTGACGTTTGAGACTGATAATATCATTCACAAAGTAATCGCAAATAAGGATACTGGCGTCATTTACCTAGATAATATGCCTATCGGAAATTATGATTTGGAGATAGAATCACCGATAAAGGTTGCACGTGCCTCAAGTAAAAACAATCCAATAAAAATGAACTTTACAGTTACAATAGCTGGTATTGCAGCAATTACTGCTGTTTTATTATCCTTGCCAGCGTTAACTGCTGCTGCAGCGTCAGTAGGAGTCTCCATGTCTTTGTTAAAAACTGCGGTAAAAACCATTTGTGGCAAAATAATAAGATATTATGGCACTATTTCAGCACTTGAACGTTATACAGGTTCGTACTATGTGTCAGGATGGATTTCTTTTGAATTGCAAAGAAAAGGAACATTGTCTAGATATGCAAACAAAAAACTGTATATAAAGTGCAAGGCATCTATTTTCAGCAAATCTGGAACATATAGCTTAGGAAGTGAGGGCTGGTGGTCATCGACACGGCCAGCATATTAAAAACATGAAAAACATACTAAAAAAGTTGACAAATAATGATTGTTTTACAGCAGTATGTCTTGTGTATATCTGCTTAGGAGCTGCAAGAAAGTGGCTGTTTTCGGCCAGCCATCTGGCCAACAGAGTATACGATATTTTGTCTTTCCTGATGGCAACATACATATTGTTCTATATATTTGCAAAATTATTAAATAGACTGATGAAAAGAAAATAAAGGGGAATAATTGATATGATCCCTGTCAAGTAGACAGAGAAAATATCCAAAACAACTACCAAGCAAGGTCAATTAGATTTGGCCTTGTTTTTTATTGTTGTGCTT
>NZ_JNKU01000083.1 GCF_000702165.1 Sharpea azabuensis DSM 18934 | reverse complement strand
TGTATATTTTGCTTTTCTTCCCATAATAAAACCCCCTAAAAGCAGGGCAGTACATTTTGTGTATTTGTACTGTCTACCTTTAGGGGATCGTATCATTGCCCATATCTTTTTTAATCCATCTTTTTATAGAAGCGCATAAACATTGTTGTTGTAATTGTAGCTGCAAGAATATCCGATATCGGTTCAGCCAACAATACGCTGAATGTTTTACCTCCATTATTCACAAGTGAGGCAATAGAATGGCTCATATTCAAGGCAAATGGTGTTCCCCCTATAACATGGGGCAGAATGTAGATAATGGGAATAAGAAGAATAATCTTTCTTGTTACTGCCATTAATAATGATATTTTTGGCTGGTTAAGAGCCATGAAAGACTGTTGACAGGTAATCTGGGCACCAAAGAGTCCAGCTCCCATGAGATAAATACGTAATGCCCATGAAGTAAAGTGTATTGTTGAAGGATCACTCGAGAAGATGGAGACAAATGTTTTCGCAAATATCATCATGATGATTTGAGCAACTAAGCCAAAACCAACGCAAAGACCTAAGCACAGCTTGAAAGTATCTTTGACACGATGATAGTTTTTAGCCCCATAGTTATAGCTCATTATTGGCTGTGCACCTTGACATAGTCCTTGTAAAGGCAACATGATGAACTGCCATAAGCTTACTAAGATTGCCATCGCTGCCACACCAATTGTTCCTGCGTAAAGTTTAAGACTATTATTAAAGCTAATTTGTAATAAGCTCTCTGTGGCACTCATGGTAAAAGGTGATATTCCTAATGCCATAATAGCGAGAGATGTTTTATACTTGAGATGAATATACTTTTTTCTTAAGTGTAGCGTACTTTTTGAGCTTAATAAGAAAAGCATGACCCAGAAGCAACTTACAGATTGGGAAATAATTGTGGCCAGAGCTGCACCAGCAACACCCATGTGGAATTGGAAAATGAATATTGGATCAAGGACAATATTGAGAATAGCCCCAATCAAAACCGTCATCATCCCCATTCTTGCATTTCCCTGAGTATTAATATAAGCATTCATACCAAGAGTAATCATGACAAAGATTGTTCCTAATGCATATATAGTAATATAGGATGAGCCAAGATGAATTGTTTCCTTATTAGCACCAAACATATACAATAAAGGTTTTTGAAAAAGAAGGATGATAATAGTAAGGATAAATCCCCATAACAATAAAAGAACAAAGCTATTCATCATAGTCCGTTCTGCTTCTTCTTTGTTTCCTTCACCAAGTCTTATAGCTGCAATTGGTGCACCACCAATGCCAAAGAGCTGGGTAAAAGCTGTGATAAGGGTGATGATTGGTAAAGTAACAGATAAGGCTGCCATTGCCTTTGTCCCATTGGCAAGCTGACCAATATAAATACGGTCAACCATATTATAAGCGACATTAACGAGCTGAGCGATGATCGATGGAATGGCTAATTCTAATAAAAGTTGACGAATATTCTTGGTCGCAAGTTGTTCTGTTTGCATCATTCAAGATCATTCCCATTCGTTTCAATAACATGTTTCATCCAATAGAAGGATTTCTTTGGTGTACGTTTAAGTGTGCCACGACCCTTATCATCCATATCGACATAGACAAAGCCATAACGCTTTTTCATTTCCCCTGTTGACAATGAGACGAGATCGATTGGTGCCCACATCGTATAGCCAAAGCAATCTACTCCATCAATAGTGATGGCATCTCGCATTGCTTTAAAGTGATCATTAAGATATTGAATGCGATAATCATCTTCTACATAGTCGTTTTCATCAGGTTCATCAATAGCTCCCATACCATTTTCAACCACAAATACTGGTTTCTGGATACGATCATAGATTTCATTTAAGACATAACGCAATCCCAAAGGATCAACACCCCAGCCCCATGGTGTTTTTTCTAAGTAAGGATTATCACCACCACCAACATTAAACCACTTATCACCAGCCTGTGTTGTATTTGTACGATAATATGAGAATGAACAGAAATCAAGCTGTCCATCATAAAGCGTTTTCTTATCTTCTTCACTTATCTCTAATGTTTCAAAGCCATGATGTTGCCAGATGCTTTTCGCATAGGGATGATAGTAGCCACGTAACATTGTATCAATGAAATACCAGTTCTCTCTTCTAGCAAGTTGTGATTGCAGCATATCTTCAGGTTTGCATGTTCTTGGATAAAGGCCACTCATCGCATACATCGCCCCAAATTTATTTTCAAGATTATATTTATGTCCTAAAATAACAGTCTTAGCTGAAGCAACAAACATGTTATGGTCAGCTAAATAGCGTGTATAACCATCACTTTCTCTTGTCCCACATGGGCCAAAGCCTCTTACTGCATTAATTTCATTGAAAGTCAGCCAGTAATGACAATAAGAGCCAAATTCCTTAAATAATGTTTCCGCATATTTCACATAGGCATCTATAAGATGACGATTTGCCCAGCCATTATATTTGAGTGCTAAATGCATTGGCATTTCATCATGGCATATTGTGACCATTGGTTCAATATTGTATTTCTTAAGTTCTTCAAAGACATTACGATAGAAAGCGATACCCTCTTGATTAGGTTCTTCTTCATCACCTAACGGATATATCCTGCTCCAACAAATAGAAAAGCGATATATATTGAAACCCATATCAGCCATAAGCTTTATATCTTCCTTATAATGATGATAAAAATCAACAGCTTGATGGGATGGATAGTATTCATTATCTAAAAATACAGGTGTTGCATCTTCAGGTATTTGGTCTGCATAAAAAAAACTAGAACGATAATTCTTAATCGTACCATCAGCTAGCTTCATCGTATGATGCCGAGGATGCTCCATAGAACCGTCCGTCTCATAGTCATGTGATAGTAAACCTCGATTGCCTTCATTAAAGCCACCTTCATATTGAAAATCAGCAGTAGCACCGCCCCAATAAAAGTCTTTTGGAAATCCACTCATATTATTACCTCCATTTTTAACATATTATACCATTCATAGAAACACGATGTTTCTATTTTCATCAAATGAAATATGAAGGCAAAAGAAAAAGGACCTTCCGGTCCTCTCGCTACCTGGCGGAGCGCTATTGTCGCACT
>NZ_JNKU01000082.1 GCF_000702165.1 Sharpea azabuensis DSM 18934 | reverse complement strand
AGGTGGAAACTTAAATATCAAACTTCTTAAATAGAACCGTCAGGTTCTTAGAAGCCACCTACCTTTAGGTGGGTGGTAGTTCACGTTTAGAATTAGTATGTTGTTTAAAAAGGTATTTATCACTTCATCATTGTGAATAACAAGCATTGCCTATCGCTATTTCATTTCAGAATAATCTCTTTTTAATATACATGCACCATTTTCAACAATAACATAACAAGCACAACACCAATCACCGGTTTAACAACCTTACTTCCCTTACTCATCATCATACCAGAACCTAAATAATTACCAGCCATATTACATAACGCCGCAAATAGTCCTAAACCAATTATCACTTGACCATTGAATAAATAAACAGTTAAAGCTGAAATATTGGTTGTAAGATTAATGGCTTTTACTTGACCGTTGGCATGCTTGATAGCCATACGGCCAAAGATAGTGAGAATGATCAAAAGAAATGTGCCTGTTCCTGGACCATAAAATCCATCATAAATACCAACGGTGAATGCGGCAAGCAGGGATACAAGCATTGTTCTTCTTGTTATCTTGAAAGAATGATGATGATCATGGAAGAGGTTTTTGTTGAAGACGAAAAAGGCAGTGATGGGCAGGATGGGAATCATAATCTTTTCGAGAATGTCATTGTTGGTCATTAGAGCGAGATGGGCACCGATTGTAGAACCGATAATGGCCAAGAAGACTGAAGGTAAGGCGAGTTTCATATGAATCAGTCCATTCTTGATAAAGCGGACTGTTGAAAGAGCTGTTCCGCAGGTTGATGACATCTTGTTGGTGGCAATGGCATTATGGGCAGGCAATCCCACCATCATATAGACAGGCAAAGAAATGAGTCCTCCGCCTCCAGCTATCGCATCGACAAAACCAGCTATAAAGACTGCTGTTCCAACAATGATATAAGTCAGAAAATGAATTGGCATAATGTGTTCTCCTTTGATGGACTCATTATACACAAATAGATGTAAAAGAAAAGAACTGGTTGAACCAGCTCTTGGTTAATATCTTAAAAAGTAGAAAAGTAAGAAGATGTAGGAAATCATGAATCCGAGTGATGATACTGTTGCATTAAAGCCAGAATACAGCATTACGAAGTAAAGAGAAACAAGAATAAGAAAATCTATAAATAACTGGGTTCTTTTTGTCAACATACATCCCACCTCTTTTCTAGATTTATTTTATAGCGTTTATTTTTCTAAAAAATGCATGGTGGGTTAAAGAATATGTTAAGAAAAATAAAAAAAGTTAAGGAATTGTAAAGACAGGTGCAAATACATCACGTATTGAAAAGATTTGTGCTAGAATATGGGAAAGGAGAGGAATGTATGGCTGAATATATTGATATCTATAATGACCAAAAGGAATTAACAGGAGAAAAGTTAGAGCGTAAGACAAAATTAAAAGAAGGGCAGTACATGTTGTATGTCTTAGCCCTAATTGAGAATAAAGGAAAGTATTTGATTACGAGAAGAACACTGGATAAGAAGTGGGCAGCTGGTCAATGGGAAATTCCTGGCGGTGGTGTAAGTGCCGGCGAAACAAGTATGCAGGCATTACAAAGAGAAGTGTCTGAAGAAACAGGACTTGATATCAGTTTGGCGCAAAATGATTTGATTTATTCTTATAAGAATATTGATTTTAAGCGTGGGGATAATTATTTTGTCGATATGTATCTCATTCATGCCAAGTTCGATATAGAAGATGTGCATATTCAGGAAGATGAAGTCTTAGAATGGAAAATGGCAAGCTTAGAAGAAATTGGTGAGCTTGAAAAGAGTGATGGCTTCTTGCATTATGCCCGTATTATGCAGGCACTTCATCAATAAGTATTTTCATGGCTTTTTGGATATCTATTGGACGAAGGCCATATCTTGCATCAACAAGAACAAGATGCTTGCTTAGCTCATTATTATAATCACTAAAATCATCATCATCGAGAATGACATAATGTTGGACCTTATGGTTATGAAGATAATCGATAATGCCTTGTCCGCGATGAACCATATCATCCTTAGTCATGTCATCAAGATGAAGATGACAGCTTTCTAAAGCAAGCTTACATTCTTTAAGAGCAGTTGGGACAAACTTCCAGTTTGAAATTAAGATAATCTTTGCCTGTGTTTGATCAATCAGCTTTTTTAGCATTATTAAGTTGGCTGAATGAATACGGCGTTTATTGGAAGGATGTTCATTATAGGTATTCAAAACTCCATCAATATCAAGAAATATATACATGATCCTCACCTCATTATTATGATAACATGAAATTTTAGGAGGACATATTTATGTGGGTATTATTTGCATTTTTATCAGCAATCTTTGCAGCATTAACTTCAATTTTAGCTAAGGTTGGTATTGAAGGCGTCAATTCCAATCTTGCCACAGCGATTCGTACAGTTGTTGTGGTGGTTATGGCTTGGGGGATGGTCTTTTTAACACATGCCCAATCAGGCCTAAGCAGTATTGGGACAAAGAGCTGGGTTTTCCTGATTTTATCAGGACTAGCTACAGGTGCTTCATGGCTTTGCTACTACAGAGCGTTACAAATTGGACAAGCAAGTAAAGTTGTTCCTATTGATAAGTTAAGTGTCATTATTACACTAGTCTTAGCCTTTGTTTTCTTACATGAAGACTTTACAATGAAATCTCTTATTGGCTGTATTCTTATTGGTGCAGGCACACTCTTTATGGCTATATAGTAGTAAAAATGTATGAAAAAGTTAGCCTAATTTGATTTAAGACAAAGACGAAAAGTTATTAAATGAATAAGCAGGTGTTCATGACTTCGTGGTAGAAGAGAAGAGCACCTGTTTTTTAAATGTGATAAATATATTGGTAATACTCTTATTGATTTGCTGAGTGAGAAATCGTTGGAATTTTGTGAATGAGCGGATAGATAATATAAATGAAATTTTGATAAATTGATTTATGCTGATGGTAAAACTCTTTAGAGAGAATAGTCTTCTCGCTAAAGTGTGTGAGAACTGAGCTGGTAAATAAAGAGAAAAGAGGTGGAAGTTTGATATGATCCCTGTCAAGTAGACAGAGAAAATATCCAAAACAACTACCAAGCAAGGTCAATTAGATTTGGCCTTGTTTTTTATTGTTGT
>NZ_JNKU01000081.1 GCF_000702165.1 Sharpea azabuensis DSM 18934 | reverse complement strand
TGGAGAAATATATTCAGAAAAAAGAGGATGAATCATAAAATATATCAATCTATAAAAAAAGACCGCCAACGATATGGTTAATCGTCAACAGTCTGTAGGTCCGAAGGACCTATTTTGGAAGTTTGAATGATGATTTCATAGCACAGATTCGATTAAAGACTGGATGATCTTGCGTAGAGTCTTTTGTATCAATGTTGAAATAGCCTTTTCTTACAAACTGGAATGCATCACCAGGTTTATAATTCTTAATATTTTCTTCAATATAGCCATCAACAACAGTTAATGAATTTGGATTAATATTCATTGTACCATCTTCGTTATAGACACCTTTTTCTTCATCAACAAGCTGTTCATAAAGACGAACAGGTGCTTTTACGCAATGATGAGCTGCTACCCAATGAATTGTTCCTTTGACTTTACGGCCATTGAAACCTGAGCCTGATTTTGTTTCAGGATCATAAGTCACATGGACAACTGTGACATCACCCTGATTATCTGTTTCGTAGCTGACACATTTTACAAAGTAAGCATTCATAAGTCTTACTTCATTGCCAGGGAAGAGACGATAATATTTCTTTGGTGGTTCAATCATGAAGTCTTCTCTTTCGATATAAAGTTCTCTTTCGAAAGGAAGCTTTCTTGAGCCAAGTTCTTCATTTTCAACATTGTTTGGTGCATCAAGATATTCAACCTGTCCTTCAGGATAGTTATCAATAATAACCTTAATAGGCTTATCAAGAACAGCCTGCAGGCGTGGTGCCTTAGGCTTAAGATCATCTCTGATGAAATATTCGAGCTGAGCATAGTCTACTGAAGAGTTCGCTTTAGTTACTGATGTGCTCTTCATAAAATTCTTGAGTGATTCTGGTGTAAAGCCTCTTCTTCTTAAAGCGGCAATCGTCACAAGACGTGGATCATCCCAGCCATCAACAACACCATCTTCAACAAGTTTCTTGATATAACGCTTACCAGTTACAACATTGGTGAGATAGAGTTTCGCAAATTCAATCTGCTTTGGTGGGTGAGGGTAGTCTAAATTTTCAACAACCCAGTTATAGAGCGGACGGTGATCTTCGAATTCAAGTGTACAGATGGAATGCGTAATGCCTTCAATCGCATCTTCAATTGGATGGGCAAAATCATACATTGGATAGATACACCATTTATCACCAGTATTGTGATGTGTGACATGGGCAACACGATAGATGATAGGATCACGCATGTTGATATTTGGTGAGCTCATATCGATTTTAGCACGAAGTACTTTTTCCCCATCCTTGAATTCATCATTCTTCATTCTTTCAAACAAATCCAAGTTTTCTTCGATTGAACGCTCACGGTAGGGTGAATTCTTGCCAGGTTCTGTCAAAGTGCCACGGTAGGCTCTGATTTCGTCAGCATTTAAATCATCGACATAAGCCAAGCCTTTTTGAATGAGTGTCTTAGCTGCTTCATACATTTGATCGAAATAGTTGCTGGCATATCTTACACCGCCAACCCATTTTGCACCAAGCCATTCAACATCCTTAACAATACTGTCTACAAATTCTGTGTTTTCCTTCTTCGCATTGGTATCATCAAAACGAAGATGGAATTCTCCATTATATTCCTCAGCTAAGCCATAATTTAATAAGATACTCTTGGCATGACCAATATGTAAGTAGCCATTAGGTTCAGGTGGGAATCTTGTTACAACTTTTGTATATGTTCCTTCAGCAAGATCTTCATCAATAATTTTTTCAATAAAATTCTTGCCGACTTCATGATTATCCATAGTTATTACTCCCTTTCTTAATTTCCTAACTATTTTACCAAATAAAAAACATTCTTTCCATACAATAAGATGAAAATAGCCTAAGTGTTTGGATTTTTCCTACTCAAGAAGATGGATATTGGGTATAATAGGGAATATGTGAGGTAGCTTGATATGAATACAAATGAAAGATCACTTGATAATCGTCGACTCGTTGTTCTCTTAGATACATTAAGAGAACATCCTGATGATACACTTTATGAAGAATTATTTACTTTGATTGCAGAGAGCAGTTATTTTTATGTTGCTGCGCATTTTGATAAGCAGCCTGTTCGTCAGAAGGATGGCTCATACTTGTTGCAGAATGATACACATATGACTTTCCCGCGTCTTTATGATGATAATGGTGTTTACTACTATCCAGCATTTACATCACTTGATGAATTAGAAAAATGGCAGGATGAGGAAGTGAAAAATGCTAGTATATTGACGTTATGTATAGATGATTTCTTAGATATGCTTCATCATGATGAAGGCACTTCTGGCGTTGTCATTAATCCCTATACACAATCTTTCTTGCTTTTTAAAGGGATGATGGAGCATCTCTATGAAGTAAGAGAGAAAGCTCATCCTTTCCACCGTCATACAATTTTAGAACATCTGTATAAAAATAATAAGGATGCTTCTTAAGTGTGCTAGAATAATAGTATAGGGAGGGACTAATTATGTTCAAAGATTCTTTAGATACCTTTATTAATCAGCTTGTAAGTGACACACTGGCATATGATGATTCCTATTTCCAGGCAAATGTCACTAAATTGCATAAGGCTATTGGTGATGATTTTTATGCCTATTTCAGACATCTAGTAGAGTTCCAGACAACTCGAGGTATTTTTGAGGGTTTCGATGATGAGGAATTTATGAAGGGTGTGAAAGTATTGTTATCGCACCAGCTTCGAGATATCAAAGTCCTCAATGGACTTTATAGATTTAGAGTAGAATTGGTTGGTCATGAAGAAGAATGCTGGCGTGAATTTGTCATACCGGGAGGCATGTCATTAGCTGATTTAGGTTATATGATTCTTATTGCCTTTAATGCGGATGGAAGTCATTTATTTGATATAACTTATCGTGGGGATACATACATTTGTGATGCTCAAGATCAATATGATGATTTTGATCAGCCATATGCTGCTGATGTCCAATTGGCCCTTTTGAAGCTTCGCAAAGGAAGTCGTTTGGATATGACCTATGATTATGGTGAAAACTGGCAATTTAAGATTAAAGTGCTCAATGCACATAGTGTTAAACATATTACGAAAGACGCGGATATGTCATTTGGTGAAGGCGCTGGAATGAATATCTGGGAAGATAATCATTATGATTTTGATCGTTATTTTATTGATCCTGTAGGTGTTAAAGAAGAATTTGAAGAAAATGGATGGGATGTTCAGGAGTTTGCTGAAGATGTCTATGATAAAGATCAGTGTAATAGTGATCTGCTAGAGAATTTCTATAATATGAAAACGGGATATGAATCAAAAGAGCCAAATTTCTTTGATGAAGTTGAAGAGGATGATTTTGGACCACTCAATTAGAACTGGGCAACCAGTTCTTTTTTCATAGGATGATTTGTCAAATTAAGTGCAACACCTACGATGAGTTACCCAGTAATTCTTCTTTAGGTGTTTTATATTTTATGCATTTACGTGGCCTGTTA
>NZ_KL370869.1:3090-6811 GCF_000702165.1 Sharpea azabuensis DSM 18934 | reverse complement strand
GTTTTAGTCGTCTGTTATTTATTGGTAAGGTTATACTTGGAAAGTATCGTATAATCGTTATTTAGTGTTTTAGTCGTCTGTTATTTATTGGTAAGGTTATACATGTCCGCGACGGTCCTCTTGACACTCTTGGTTTTAGTCGTCTGTTATTTATTGGTAAGGTTATACCTTCAGAAGAGTGAAGGCTCCTGTCGAAGAGTTTTAGTCGTCTGTTATTTATTGGTAAGTTGAATATTTCATAGTTTGTTCTTTTTTTATGATTGAAGGTGATTCTTATTCTAATTAAGTACATTGAGGTATTTGGTGTTTGTTGTTTCGATTCTGTTTATAGAGTCGAACTTACACAAAATAATTATTTATATGGTAAGACCAATTCAGGTAAGTCTTCCTTTTTGAAATGTCTTTGTTTTTTCTTTGATGAGTTAGGTGATTATTCAACACTTACAAACGATGATATTTTATCTGATAGTTCTTATATTGAAATAGGAATTGAATTTGACAAAATAAAAACAATTCGAAAGACCTTTAATAAAATTCATTCTATCAAGTATAAGACAGATTATAACAATCTAACAGCAAATGAATTACTAGAATTTCAAAAAATAAACATCAAATACTTTACAAACGAAAGAACATTTACAGATAAAGAAATAGAATTACAAAATCTTAAATTACATCTAATAAACTATATTAAAGATCTTAATTTAGATCAAATTAATGAGTTTGAAGAAAAATCTAATCAGTACCTTGGTGATATGGCTTCTGATATGAATATTTACTTAAACGCTAAATATAAATGGGATAAACTTATAGATATAAGCTACGAATTTAAAAGTCAAAGGCATCATTTTTCTTCTAGTGAAAGAAAACAGGTATTATTTGATTTGTTAAAAAATGATATTAATCAATACTCAATTTTAGTAGCTGATGATTTTGATTTATATTGGAACTCATCAACTTTACATTCTAATTTAGAATTTATCAACGAGAAATTCTTTCAATCCTTCATTTGTACAAGGAAAGCATTACCACAATGTACCGGTATAATAGATTCATCACTTCAGCATTTGATGCTGCATGAATATATAGAAAAGTTTAGAAATGATATTTAACATGCTAAACAGCTGATTCAAATAACTATTTAACATTCTACATTATTATTTTCTGCTCCAGTTCATATTAGGTATCACTCACCTGAAACGAACATTATGGCATATTTACATATTTTTCTTTTGCAGAATAGGAAAAAATAAATTCCTGTCATCCACAATAAAATCAATCAATTTTTATACTTTTTTGTCCTGTTTTGACAGCTTTAACTCATGCTGCACTTAAACTCATTTAAAGAAAGATTAGTATCAAAAGCTTTCCCTATTTCATTGACATCATCAAAGAAATAGTTTACATTATTGATGCACACACCAAGGCAAATTGAAAGGACAAGAGTGGCGACTCTTGTCCTTTCTAGTTTTTAACGAGACTTATCTCGGGCTTGTTCTATAGCCTTTTTGACTTGCTTTACGCAAACCAATAGCGCCTTTTCCACTGCCAATTTGATGACAACTTCAAGAACACTTTTTAGTATCCATAGAAGGTTCACACCAAGGCACCCCCTTTCACGCCGCCGATTGGAGGCGAAGGAAAGTACCTCTATATATGTATAGTCATGAAAATGGCATTTTTCTCACAAAAAATAGAAATTTATGTGGAAATTGGCATTGTATCGTTTGTAAGTAGGTTTAATGCCTTGAATTGTATATGTAGTGAAAAGGGACAAGAGTTGCAGCTCTTGTCCTTTTTACATGTTATCTATTATTGTTGTAGACTTCTATTTCTTTTTGGAATGATTTAAGAATAGCTTCTAGTTCCTCATAAGTATTGATTTTCGTAAGCTGGTTCTTCACTTTGGCAGCACCATGTTCACCTTTAATATACCAAGGAGCCTGTCCACGCATCATACGTATTCCATTCACTTCTCCTTCAAGCTTACAGAGTTCTTTGGCATGTGTTAAGCACATGTCAATCTTTTGGTTGAAGGTTGGTTCTTCATCAAGAACACCTTTTTCTAGATAGTCCACTGTACGCTTGATAATCCAAGGGTTACCCATTGCTGCTCTACCTATCATAATGGCATCACAACCTGTTTCCTCAAGCATACGTTTTGCGTCTAATGGTGAAGTAATATCACCATTACCAATGACAGGAATAGAAACAGCGTCCTTGACCTGTTTAATATAACTCCAGTCAGCATGTCCTTCATAGAACTGGCTTCTTGTACGACCATGAACGGCAATTGCACTAACACCTGCTTTTTCCATCAGCTTTGCATATTCAACAACATTAATATGCTTTGAATCAAAGCCAATACGCATTTTAATTGTCACCGGTAAATGCACTGCTTCAACAATCGCATGAACTATTTCATAAGCACGTTCAGGATCTCTGAGCCAGTCACTTCCTGCTTTTGCTTTAATCACTTTATTAACAGGACATCCTGAATTGAGATCAATGATATCCGCATTTGTATGTTCTTCTAAGTACTTAGCTGCTTCTACCATTGATGCGACTTCACCACCAAAGAGCTGTAAACTCATGGGATGTTCATCTTCGTCTATCGCAAGCATATCCAAAGTCTTCTCATTTCTATAACAAATTGCCTTGTCACTAATCATCTCTGATACTACCAAACCAGCTCCAAAAGACTTAATAAGTTTTCTAAAAGCTATGTTTGTAATACCAGCCATGGGTGCCATGACAACTTGATTCTTTATTTCTACATTTCCTATTTTCCACATATTGATCACCAAAAGTTAATTTAACAGTTCTCTCAATGTGATGCAAGTAGTATGTTTCATGATATAATCATGGTAAAAAGGAGTTACCATGAAATACTATTATATCGATCATCCTATCTCATTCCCCGATTCCTTCTCCATCACAGATGAACATGCCAATATTCTATTTCAAGTAGATACAAAGTTGAATTGGGGACGTATCATAAAAATCTCTAAAGAACATCAAACACTTAGAATACTTGATGATAAAATATCAACATACTTTCCATCCTTCACAATTAAAGATGAGAATGATCATAAACTTGGTTGTATTAAACGCATTTTCTCATTAAAAGCACCACAATTAGATTTTCAATTTAAAGGTTATTATGTCCGGGGAGATTATATGACAAAGAGCTATGAGATTGCCCAGCAAGCCACAACAATGGCAACCATTAAGCATATCTCACAAGGTATGGATAAAGTAGAAATAGATATCTTAAAAGATGAATACACGATTGATATTCTAACCTTTGTCATAGCACTAGAAGCCCATAAAGCTCTTTTCTAATATCACATAATCTTTGATTTTTCAAAGGCAATTCTTTGATAATTACTTTGTATGATATAAACAAGAAAGGAGATGACATAACAATTCAATAGACTGATTCTACATTAAAAGATATAAACAATTCCTTCCCTTCCCTCATAATACAATATCTGTAGAAATTCTCATCAGTCCATTAAATGAATCTATGTATAATAGTGAACTACCACCCACCTAAAGGTAGGTGGCTTCTAAGAACCTGACGGTTCTATTTAAGAAGTTTGATATTTAAGTTTCCACCTTTTCAGGCAATCCTTATTCTTACAGGCGTGTCCACTTCGCCTCTACCGTATAGGATGCTGACATCCACAACGCTACTTTTGCGCATGATGTTCAATGC
>NZ_KL370869.1:0-1135 GCF_000702165.1 Sharpea azabuensis DSM 18934 | reverse complement strand
CCACGACGATAATGCATGATATTATGTTCTTCAAAAGCTCTTACGAAATTTGCACAGGCACCACCATGGGAGAGTGCCAAAACATCATGATGATCTTCTTTTTCCATGATTTCCGTTAAAGTCTTTACCATTCGATCCTGTACCTGTTGCTGATTTTCACCACCATACTGTAAAAAGAAGTCACCATAAGGTAATTTTGGATTTAGGAATTCATCCATTGCTTCAAAACGGCCAAAGTTCCATTCTTTTAATCCTTTAACTCTTGTATAGGGATATTTGTGGTGAGTGACAATTTCAAGCGTATCACATGCACGTTCACTTGTACTTGCATAGCAGTGATCAAAGGTAATCTTGTTGTTATCGAAATAGCGTGCAGCAATTTCAGCCTGCTTAATACCTAGTTCAGTCAGCGGGGAATCACACCACCCTTGTATCTTATGTTCAACATTGAAAAGCGTCTGACCATGACGCATTAAATATAATGTTTTCTTCATTTACTTCACCTTTTCTTTCATCTATAATAGAATTGTACACCCCGGTAGTAACTACCGGTCAAGCGAAAGGAAGAAAAAAATGTATTCGATGAGAGAAACTAGTCAACAATGTCATCTATCTTATGAAACATTGAAATATTATTGTAATATTGGTCTAATTCCCAATGTCAGTCGTGATGAACATAATTATCGTGTCTTTGATGACCAGGATATTGCCTGGATCAATACTCTAAATTGTTTAAAGAAGTGTGGGATGTCTTTGAAAGAAATTAAGGCTTATATTGCTTTATGTCTAGAAGGCGAAAGTTCTATTATGGAACGTAAAGCCATGCTGGCAAAAAAACGTGACGCTCTTCTTTTAAAACAACAAGAAATTCAGGCATCGATTGACTTTATTGACCATAAACAACAACTCTATGATGATATCATAGACAAGAAAATCCCCTATCACAGTTATCTCGTGAACTACCACCCACCTAAAGGTAGGTGACTTCTGAGAGCCTTACGGCTCCGTTTAAGAAGTTTGATATTTAAGTTTCCACCTTTTCAGGCAATCCTTATTCTTACAGGCGTGTCCACTTCGCCTCTACTGTATAGGATGCTGACATCCACAACGCTACTTTTGCGCATGATGTTCAATG
>NZ_JNKU01000078.1 GCF_000702165.1 Sharpea azabuensis DSM 18934 | reverse complement strand
AGTTTCTGTTCAAATGTATATTTTGCTTTTCGTCCCATAATAAAACCCCCTAAAAGCAGGGCAGTACATATTGTGTATTTGTACTGTCTACCTTTAGGGGATCGTATCAATCGCGCTATCTTTTTTCTTTTAAAAAAGAAGCAGGTCATCCCTACTTCTGATAAAGCGATAAAGCTTTCTTTAAGTCCTGTTCAATTTCTTCTTTAAGAGCTACTGGCTCATTGACATAGACATTAGCCCCTTGCATTAAAAACCACATCTTTAAGCCATCATTCATCAAGACATGATCAACTGATGCCTGATACCAATCTTCCTTGAGCTTATTGACATGAATGGTATTGCCAAAACGGGATACGATTTCTCTTAAAAGAACACCTTTAAATCTAAATGTCAAGGCAACTTCCTGACCGCTTGCAAACATATGGAACCTCTTTATAATAAAGCCTTCAAGATCATATTGATCCTGAATATCAACATAAATGCCACCTATTCTTCTCACATAACGCATACGATCTATACGATACATCGATAGATTTGTTTTACGTTTAGAGAAATAACCAATGAGATAATAATGGTTATTATCAAGATAAATACGATAAGGAGAGACATTATAGTCTTCCTTCGTCTTACCATTACCATTCTTAGCAGTGATTTCAATAGGATGGGAATTAGAGATGGCATAATCAATGTAATGAAAGGTAATATTCTTATGTTCATCAATGGCATGGAGGATGGTGGTGAGGTTTAAGATGAGCGAAAAAGGCTGCTCTGTTTCAAGTAAGGGCATCATTGAAAGTCGTTCTTTCTGGTAAACAGATGAAAAGCTAAGCAGCTTTTTTAGCAAAGCTTCTTTTTCTTTAGCTGAAGCATCTTTATTGAAGAGGATGGCATCCACAAGAAGCTTTAATTCTCCATCTTCATAGTATTCATTTTCAATGACATAACCCTTTTTAGGTTTACCATGTATTAATGGATAACCAATAAAGAATGTAAAGAAGTCATTCAGATTATGAACAAGCTGCCCTACTTCCTTACGGTGGCTTTTAAACCCACGTTCACTTAAATAATTCACAATTTCTTCATTCTTAATACCAATTTGTCTATTTGTCAAAAGTAATTGTAAAATCAAAGCCATCTTTTCACCCATAACATTTTACCTCCTAAGCATAAGCATAAGACAGAGGTTTCTTGTTTGTCATATGATATGTTAAACGCATAGCACCTAGTAAATCATATGAAGCATAAAGAGCGAGTAATGCTTCACTTGGTTCATGATTTAAACGACTTAAATAAGCATAAGCATCTTCGATTTCATTCTCTACGATACTAAAGTAAGCTGCATTTTCTAAGCTGATATAGCCTTTGACATAAAGCAAGCTAATAAGACTGCGCTTGTCGAGATTCATGATATGTCTTAAAAGACGATACATAGAAATAGGATTCTTTAATCCCAAGACAAGTTTCTTCATTGCTTTCTTCACCGAAGCAAAGGCTGGTGCATCATGAAAGAAATAATTCATCATCACTAATTCTTTTTCCATTACCGCATAATCGTTCACTTCATATAAATGATTAATACCAAGCTGTAAATAATAATCATATTGATCATTAATCATATTCTTAAATTTCTTGATATTAAAGCAAGAAACCAGCTTTACCTGATTTGAAGGGTCTATATTGATAAAATAGGATTGCATATCCTCCAATGTGATATTCATTAAATCTAAGTAATTGTCCAACATATTTCATCTCTCCTTTTCTATCTCTATTTTAATAGATAAAAGGAAAGCTTGCCAAAAATATTGCCAATATAATCCCTATATAGGGATTATATTGCGATTTACAAATTTTTTTAAGTCTTTTCAACAAAAAATCTAGCACATTGTGCTAGATCTTAAGCGAAAGGATATTTTTTTATAAACTGTACACCAACACCGCCAACGCCCATATGAGCACCGACAACAGCAGGTAGTTCTCTTACCAAAATATCAGCAGGTCCAATCTTTTCTTCAAGATAGGCTTTTAAGCTGTTAGCTGAGTCTTCAGCTAAGACATGTTCAATCGCAAAGACATAATCCTTACTATTAACGCCAAGCTCAATCATACGATCAGCCAGTGTCTTAATGGCCTTCTTTACAGTACGTACTTTACCAAGGGTATCTATTTTGCCCCCTAATTCATGATTTAATTCCATCACCGGTACGACTTTTAATAAGCCGGCAAGTAAAGCTACAGCAGGTGTAATACGACCACCCTTTTTTAAGTGTTCAAGATTAGGAACCATAATGATTGTTCTAGAATCTTTGACCATTTCATCAAGAATAGCCTTGATTTCTGCACTATTTTTACCTAAATCAGCTAATTTACGGGCTGTCAAAACAAGTTCTTTTTGTATTCTTGCTGTGGCATGGGAGTCCACTAATGTAATAGGGATATCAACGTTATCAGCAGCAATCTGCATACTTGTCATTGTGGAAGAAAGACCTGTGGCAATCGATACTCCAATCACTTCATCATAGCCATCTTTCTTGATTTCTGTTAAGACTTCAATCATTGATCCTAGAGGTGGCTGAGAAGTCATGACAATCTGATCAACACGAGCCATTTCTTTAAAGACATCAATGCTGTTGATTTCATATTGATCTAAATAAGCACGATCATGCATTGTAATACATAATGGCGCAACATAAATACCTGGGTGATCACCCTTTATTTCAATCTGACATCCGCTATCTGTGAAAATTGCTATTTTACTCATATTTTTTCACTCCTATTGTACTGCTTTATTATAAAGCATTTGCTATATTTTGACAAATCCAAGACAAGTTTTATAATGAAATGTAGGTGAAAAAGAATGAAATCAGTTAAAAACATAACCCAATCAACATTAATGATTAAGAAATCACAGTTTATTACGACATTGATTCCCTGTAATGACCCCTCGCAAATAAACCAACTCATCCAAAAGTATCGGGCTGATGATGCAACTCACAACTGTGTTGCGTATATTGTTGGTGGCAGCATCAAGGCTGATGATGATGGCGAGCCAAGTGGCACAGCAGGTCTTCCCATGCTTAATGTCCTTGAGCGTCAGGAATTAAGCAATATCATTGTCATCGTGACAAGATACTTTGGTGGGATCAAGTTAGGCGCTGGCGGGCTGACAAGAGCCTACAGCAATGCCGTTGTTCAGGCACTGGATGAAGCTGAGATAGTAGAGAAGACACTTGTTAAGAAGTATCAGATTGCCTTGGATTACCACTTTACCAAGAAAGCAGAGTATTTGATGAGGATTATGGATGTTAAGCTTATCGCTACAACCTATGATGAAAAAGCCCATTATACGCTCTATATTAGAGATCCTGCCTTTTTAGAACAGCTTAAAGAGCTTACCAGCAACCAATTCTATTGCCAGGAAATTGGCGAAGATTATATATAAAAGAAGGTGATATTATGAATGAAGTCGCAAAGTTATATCAGTTAGTTGTCAATCGTGAACTAGCCAAAAGCAAGAATGAAGTCTTGGATGTCGTTAGAATAAAGAAGAAGCTTCTTGCTTTCTTGCAGAGTGTCAGTGAGCTAGGTGAAATTGCGCATATCTACACATTCTGGGAAGATGACACAACTATTCATCGTAATGAACTCCTTGATGCCTATACAAGCGGAATGACAATGCTGATGAGTGTTGCATTTGATATGCGCATTGATGAAATCAAGAAGTATGAGGAAATACCTGATCGTAATGACTTAGTCGATTTACTTCTTAAGATTGATGAAGATATTATCATCTTAAAGAATTCCTTTAAGCCTATCGATCTAGAAAATGCCTTAAATGACTATTTTCATCTTGGATTCCTATTTGGTTTCTCCATTGATGAAATCATTAATCAGCTCAGCTAAAAAGATGTCCCAATTGATATGACCCCTGTCAAGTAGACAGAGAAAATATCCAAAACAACTACCAAGCAAGGTCAATTAGATTTGGCCTTGTTTTTTATTGTTGTGCTTGC
>NZ_JNKU01000077.1 GCF_000702165.1 Sharpea azabuensis DSM 18934 | reverse complement strand
AATAGTAAGACAAATCATGAAAGATAATAATCTAGTAGTAAAAGTCAGAAAACATAAGAAGTATAGCTCCTATCAAGGAGAAATAAGTGAAGCGGCAAGGAATATTATCAATAGAGATTTTCATTCAGAAAAGCCCAATGAAAAGGTGCTGACAGATATCACAGAATTCTCAATACCTGCAGGAAAAGTATATCTTTCACCAATAGTAGACTGTTTTGATAGAATGATACCAAGTTGGACAGTAAGTACCAACCCTAATGCAGATTTAGTTAATAGCATGTTGGATGATTATCATTCTAAGCTAAAAGAAGATGACAAGCCAATAGTTCATAGCGGATCAGGGGTGCCATTACCGATGGCCTGGATGAATTAATAGAATGAATAAGTATGGATATACCAGAAGCATGTCTAAGAAAGGCTGTTCACCGGATAATTCGGCATGTGAAGGATTCTTTGGCAGAATGAAGAATGAGATGTTTTATGGCAGAAATTTTGTTGGAGTCACAATTGAAATGTTTATAGAAATTATCAATGATTATATCATATGGTATAATACCAAAAGAATAAAGGCATCGTTGGGCTATTTGAGCCCTATGGAGTACAGGCAAAGTCTGGGACTAATTTGAAATAACAAGGTTCAAGAATTTTTCCGCACCCTAATCTGACAATCCAGTGTGTAAGGCTAAAAGAGGAAGTAATACAGCTTTGAAAGGAAAAGAAGAGATTGTCAGATGATGTGGAGTTTTACAAGGGCAAGATTAAAGATATGAGTGATAGGACAGAGCTGTTGCAGGAAAAGGCTGATGATCTGGAGCGTGTGAAGAGATATGCAGGTGCAGAGCAGATTGATACGATTATTCGTAAGGAGAAGGAACAGGAGCGTACAGAGTAGCAGATAAGGCGGTATGACAGGTCTTATGGAACAAGATAATGGAAATAAAAATCGATATATGTAATTCAGAGCATAATTATTATAGCAAGGTTTATAGTTGTAAAATAACAATTGCAATGTTACAATAATTATAAGAATTATGAGGTATTTTTGCAATATTAGTTACATATTAATGAGTTATATTGATATTATTGATAGGAGCGAAAATGCAATATTATATAATAAGGCAAGTATTATTCACTTGATCGGAGGGAAAAAAGTATGGGAATTATACTCAATATTCAATTATCAGCATTTATAAATCATAGAATTGAACCTAATGCGAATAATATATCAAACTTAATGAATGAATTAAATTTGTTAAAACTAAAAGAATTTTTACCTAATATTACAACTGGACAGACTATTGATTTGGTAAAAGGGAGAATTGATACTATATCTAATCTTGCATTTGTTACAGCTGATAAGAGTGGTCAAATTATTTGTCAGGATGAAAGGATAGATTGCATATTTAATTTTAATCAGGATGATAAGTGTGATTTTGAGAGTGAATTAAAGAAACTTGAGAAAATCTTGTTATTAATTATGTCTGAATACAAGATCGTTTCAAATAGATTTGCATTAAATATAAATTTGTTAAGTGAGCCATATTTGGGAGAGTTACAGAATACAATATTTGGAAGAAGTGTTGTTTCTTTATTGAAGTTCTATGACAATAGAGAATTTAAAGAATGGTCAATGCGTGAAAATAGTTGGTATCCAATAACAATTTCTAATGAAGAAGATACGCTGAATGTAATTACAGAGTTAAGTATGGTAACAAATGATCAACAAAATGAAAAAAGAATTTTATGTCATATGGATATAAATACGATACCTGAAAATTCGGGATATAGATTTAATACAGATTCCTTAAATGACTTTGTAAAGGAAACAGGTGCCATTGCTAAAGAGATTAAAGCAAATTTTGAGGAGCTGAGTAATAATGTTGAATGATAATTCTGCAGTAAATAATATAAATGAAACGGAACTATATGAAGAAACGGAATCTTCATCATTGAATAAAAAAGTATCAGTATTGTTTTATGAAAAAGATAAATTTGATAGTACAGAAAAAAATAATTCTTTTCAAAGTGAAACACCCAAATTGAGGAAAGAAAATATTTCATATATCGAAAAATTAATCACAGAAGAAAAAGCATTAGCAGAACAAAAAAAATGGGACGAATTGGTGGCACATTTAACAGCGAGAATGACTAATGCACTTAAATATTTTTCTATAGAGGATTCAGAGGTTACTAGTGCAGAAAGGTTGGCAATTGAGATTGAAAGAAAATATTCATCTAGGATACTAGGAGAAGTACTACAAAACATATATGTTAGATACAATGATTACCCTAATATGCTAATAGGAATTTGCAAATCAATTGGATATTTTGAATTAAATGATGTTATGCCATGGGGACCAACTATGTTAGTCGGTCTATTGTCTCATAAAAATGAGAGTGTTAAGGAATATGCTGTTGCAATAGTTGAGAATTGGGCTGATGTAGATTTGTTGCCTTTGCTAAAAAATTTGGATTGTGCGTCAGTATGGTTAAAAGAGTATATTCAAGATGTTGTAAGCTATTTAGAGGAGTGTAATGTTTTACGTAAGGAAATTATCTAAAAAATCTAATTTATATAAAATCAGAGATGTTTCACTTGAAAAAGTCGAAGCAGATGTTTTAAAGCAGGAATTAGGAACATCGAGGAATACATTATCCTTTTGGAAATGTGATGATATGTCTCATCTAGCGGATACGATGAAAGCAATTATTTTGTCTACTACATCTATTGAAACATCACAATTTATTATCGTTGATGACGAATTACTTAATAAGTATGAGATATCAATTGATGAAACAGAATTAGGAGCAACCGGTTATAAAGGATTTGATAAATTGCATGTCAATTTTTGTGATTTGGATTATGAAAAAATAGGGGCAATTTTGAATATGATTCGCGAAATTTCTTCAGATAAAACGAGAATTCCAGAATTAAAACGAGAACAAGTAAAAAGCTACATAGTAGAAGTAAGAAAAAAAGGGCTTTTGGATGAAGAAGCAATAAGACCAGAATTGAAAGATGCAATAGATAGATATTGCTCATCAATAGCATGAAATTTAATCATGTTTGGCTCCTTTTTGGCTCTAAAAATTTGATGTGAGGGACACAAAAATGCAAAAAGAGATGAATATGAAGAATAAAACATACAAATATGTACCAAGAAACAGCCAGATAAATCTCTCCGCCCAAGAGTTTGAATAATGTACATGAGCCAAGAAATGCCGAATTGCGGCGTTTCTTGGCTCATTTCATGTTGTGTGACAATCAAATGACAATAAGTCTCAGTTACCTTCCGAAGCCGATTCAAGTATTATTTTTAAGTTAGTCATCATTTTTTTATAACGCAGAGGACATTTATCAGTTAGTAAGAAATGTAGAATGGTACTTTCATATTGCTTTATAGGTTTGGGGGTGCGGACAAATTCTTGGACCCGGAATGACGGGGAGGGATAAAAATGTCATTTACTGAGGAAGAGAAAAAGAAAGCACTCCAATTGTATGATGAGACAGGCTCAATTGCTAAGGTAATACATGATCTTGGATATCCAAGCAGGCAGAATATGTATACTTGGATTAAAAATCGAAATATTGAAAAGAAACACAAGGAATATAGTTTTACTAATTCACCAGACCATAGGATTCATCCATCGCTGGAAACAAAACTTGAAATACTTCACCGTTGCTTTGAAGAAGGAGAAGACATAAAATCAATATCAGAAGAATACGGATATTCAAGGACGAGTATTTATAGTTGGAGAAAGCTGTATTTATCTGGAGGTGCAGCAGCGATAATGAATAAAAAGAAAGATTTGCCAAGAGGAACTTTGATAGTTAATGAAGATGCTATAAGGGTTCCGATAATAATATTGAACTGGCAGCTAAGATAAGAGATCTGGAGCTAGAAAATGATATATTAAGACAGACAATAGAAATATTAAAAAAAGATCAGGGCATCGACCTGTTAAGGCTGAAAAACGTAGAGAAGAGAATGATAATCGATGCCCTAAGGAATAAATATGCATTGTCACTGCTTCTTGCAAAACTTCAGATATCCAAGAGCAGTTATTTTTATCAGCACAAGATACAACAATCACCTTATAAATATGAGGCAATAAAGGTAAAAATTATTAAATTATTCAAAGAAAATAAGGAAAGATACGGTTATAGAAGGATCCATTCACTACTGAGAAAAGATAATATCATTGTATCTGAAAAAATAGTAAGACAAATCATGAAAGATAATAATCTAGTAGTAAAAGTCAGAAAACA
>NZ_JNKU01000076.1 GCF_000702165.1 Sharpea azabuensis DSM 18934 | reverse complement strand
TTTAATAACTTGTAATTAGGACTGTTCTTTAAAAGAGTGTAATTCTTTTCGTATTTCAGAAACTCGCCTTCTGCAAAGTAATACTGGCGCACATTATAGATAGCTTCATTGGCAAGATTCTTTGCTATATGGCATAGTTCTTTTATAGTTTTGTAATCTTCCTTTGAAAGATGCTTTACTTGTTGTTTTACGGTAAGATGCATACAGCTTTCTCCTTTCTAAAGACTCGGAAACAGGATTTCCTGTATGCATATTATATCATATCCCTAACCGCCATTCATCCCACGGCCTAAAGGCGCATGGGTTTTCTGTCGGGAACTTTATAAACAATTTTGTCAACAATTTGATAAATCAACATATATCTCTTGAATTAAAGCTACAAATGAGAATTCTATAAGACTACTTCCTTTGAAAACTCTTTATGCCCTCATTTAATCTTTCTAGGCCATCCATCATTCTTTGGTATGGACAGGCAACATTAATCCTTATAAACTGCTTACCATTTTCACCATATTCCTGTCCATCACTTACATATAAGCCTGTTTTCTTGCGTATATAATCAACAAGCATAATACTATCTGAACAGACTTTTGAACAATCCACCCATAGAAGATAAGTCGCCTTGGAAGGGACAACATAGAGCTCTGGAATATGTTCATTTATATAGGCAACAGCCTTTTGTTTATTGTGCTCAATATACGTTCTTAACTCCATCAGCCATTCTCTTCCTTTTTGAAATGCAGCAATGGATGCACTAATCGCAAAGCTATTCGCTTCAGCAACCTCATCTGTATTGATGCCACGATTCACCTTATGTCTTAGAACTGCATTTGGGACAACAATACAGGAAGTTTGTAAGCCAGCAATATTGAAAGCCTTTGTTGGGGCGATACAAGTCATGCTGATCTCCTGATTGATCTTTGAGACACTCGCAAAAGGAATATACTCTTCTTGTGGTGCAGTGATATCACAGTGAATTTCATCCGATAATACAAGAACATGATGCTTATGACATAATGCACCTATTCTTTGTAAAATTTCTTTATCCCATATCTTGCCAATAGGATTATGCGGATTACATAAAATCATTAATGTTGTCTGAGGTAAGGCAAGTTTCTTTTCTAAATCTTCAAAATCAATATGATATGCTTTACCATCATATACAAGATCACTTGATAAAACATGTCGGCCGTTATTAAGAATAGAATTATAGAAGATATTATAGACTGGTGATTGAATAAGAACATTTTCTCCAACAGTTGTGACTTTTCTAACAATGGATGAAATGGCTGGCACTACACCTGTACAAAACATCATCCATTCTTTCTTCATTTTAAAATGATGATATTTCTCCCACCACATTTGGATGCTTTGAAAATAGGTATCAGGTACAGTATTATAGCCAAAAATACCATGATTCACTCTTTTATGCAGTGCTTCAATAATCTCAGGTGCTGTTTCGAAGTCCATGTCAGCAACCCACATCGGAAGCTCGTTTTCTTTTACATCCCATTTGAGTGAGTTTGTATGTCTTCTGTTTATGTCTTTATCAAAATCGTACATGATTGTTTGCTCCTTAATCATTCATGGTTTTTCATAATGTCTGTAGCTACATTAATTCTTACTCATTTGAGGCATATTTCTAAGGTCAGCATGATGTGTATTAAGTGCAATACTTTCTGTTGTGATAATTTGTGTTTGTTCAGGGTTAACTTTATCTTCCTCGACAATAACCTCTCCAATACTCTTTGCTTTTATAGTGCCTGAAATAGGATTCATAATACTATCAACATGGGACTGAATATCGGCATCAATGTTTTCACAATATTCAAAAGCAAGTGTTGTATTGATCAGTTTGCAATTCACCAATTTCACATTCTTGATATAGCAAAGTCCCTGTAAGCTTTCTATTGTACAATTCACAAATGTCAAATTCTCAGCATTCCAGCCTAAATACTCACCAATAATCGTTGAATCATATACAGTAACATTCTTCGTATTCCAAAAAGCATCTTTTGAAACCAAATGTGCATTATGAACTTCAATATCCCTACCACCATCAAAACAGTAGTTCCCCGTTAAACGAAAATTATTGATTCTTATATGTTCACTATTAAAGCCAAAATAGTCACCACTGGCTGTTACATTGTTTAATTGAATATCATGACAATTCCATAATGTTTCCTGTGCCAAAGGCAGATTGACATTATTAAGATGAATGTGCGATGAACGTCTGAATGTTTTCGGTGCTTCAATTGTACTATCCTTTATATCAATATTGTGGGTATACCAGATTCCTGAACGAGCTGTTTCTAATAATGTTGAATCTTTAACTTTTATATCATGACAATACCACAGTGGATATTTCCACTTAAAAATACTGCCTTGAACTTCAATGTCGTTGCTTTCTTTCAATGGTGATTCTCCATCGGCAAAGACACTGTTTTTTACTTTGATATTTTGACTCTTAAACAAGGCTCTTTCCCCTGTTAGATATTTTTGTACAATAACTTCCATCTTCTTACCCTCCTCTTTATTGATGCAAACTTATATTTATATCAGAGCTTTGATTAATAACTTTTAAATAGCCTTCTACATCTTCAATTCTTCCTAGCTTTGTATAGGAATATTGCGTTGAAAAGCTCTTATAAAATAACACCAGGCAATTATCGCCAAACAGCATGAAGTCTCCTGCTTCTATTTTTTCTATAAACTCTGTTTCAGTAGGTAAATGCTTTTGAATATAATGATACTTTTCATTACCATTTAAATCTTTCATTGTCATTGCTAAGGGTAATTGTTTTATCAGGGCATGTGTTGCTTTGTTTTGTTTTAATGAAATAACGAAATCTTTATTATTGATTGTCATAACAATCTTAACTGTCATGTTATCCCTCCTTGAATATTTTTGCTTAGAAAATGTACTTTGTTTTTCATTATTATGCTTTATCAAAGATTGATGATCTTCACAGCCTAGGACAATAAAGCTAACTAATAAAAATAACAATAGCTTCCTCATAATAATCTCCTCCAACATTTCTAGCTCATTCATAGTCTTTCTTTCTGTCACTAACAAGCCTTATAATCTCTTTGACCTCTTCTAGATTGACAACACTTAAGCTATCAATCTAACTCCACCAAAGAAGCATCACTTGCATTGTCCTTTTGATTAGAACAATTGCTAGTAATGTTGCTACAACCACATATCTTCTCTTAACAAGTCATCGTGCTACTCTTTCCTTCGCAGTCAGTTTATAGTAACTCCATTTAAATATCAAATACCTATATTTTGTTGTTATATATGCTTTGCAGGCATATATAACAACAAAAAGGCTTTCCTAATGAAAAGGAAAGCTCTTATTATGTCGATTCTTTGATTGTTTCCTGAACAAGATCTAAAAAGCATTGTGATGCTTTAGTTAGTACTTGATATTTTTTCCAGATAAAATAGTTTTCTACATTAACTGATGGTGTAAGTGGTCTGTATGTCAGTAAGGAATTACCCGTTGTGTTAATGAGTTTATCGAAGCATATGGCATATCCAAGTCCTTCTTCCACCATTAAGGAAGCATTATATAAAAGCGTATATGATGAAATAATATTGAGATTGTCAAGATCGTTATGAAACCATTGGGTGAGATCAGCGAGTCGTTGAAATTCTTTGGATACAATGAGTGGTTGATCTTTGATATCTTCAAATGTGATGCTCTCTTTTTGAGAAAGACTATCATCTTTTTTCATCATTACAACCCATTGATGACTGAGAGGCAATCGCAAATGATTATATTCAGATAGTTTTGGATGTTCAGTGATTAAGGCAAAATCTATAAGACCATTATCCAGTTTATCAATGACATCATCAGCATTGCCACTATAGAGATTGAATTTCACATTTGTATATCTACTCTGCATCTTTTTCATTGTTTTTATGATAACTTTTAGACTGCGTGATTCACCAGATCCAATGTAGATATTGCCACTTATCAAGGAATCCAATGAAGTAATTTCTAGTTCTGTCTTATGGACAAGACTCACAATTTCTTCAGCTCTTTGTCTTAAAAGTATTCCTTCATCTGTCAAGGTTATCTTTTTATTACTACGAACAAACAGTTTCTTTCCTAACTCGTCTTCTAAGTCCTTCATCTGTCTTGATAAAGTTGGTTGCGTAATATGCAGTGCTTCAGCAGCCCCAACAATTGTCTCTTCTCTTGCAATGGCTAAAAAGTACTGTAAAACTCTTATTTCCATGCCCTCTCACCTCATTATTAGTTTATCATATTTGTATGCTTTAAAAGCATACAAATATCAATAAAAACGGAGACGACAATTAATGGTATATTAAATAATCGTGGGGTCACAGTAGCCCTTTAAATAATTGTGAGGTCATTTAGATATGAGGCAATAAAATATCGTGGGGTCATGAACTTATGTTTCATGATCCTTTTAAATTATGCATAATAATGAAGTCCGTCTCTTAGATGAAGGGGAATGAAATTATGGACAATAAAGAATTATGCTATATGCTGGATCTTGATCCAGATACAGTTGAGGATGTGAATATCACCAGAAAAGACGAGAAATATGTCTTCAGTATAGTCATGAAGAGACAAACATATGAATGTCCTGAGTGTCACTCAAGTCATGTGAACATAAAGGCAAATAAATCCAAAAAGCTTGTAGGTGCTCAGTTCAATAACTG
>NZ_JNKU01000075.1 GCF_000702165.1 Sharpea azabuensis DSM 18934 | reverse complement strand
ATGACCTCCTTAAAATGATTTAGCACTGCTTGGTAAGCCCACGAGTTTCTTCTTTGTGTAATCACGCAATTCATCAAACTTTCATACATCAGGTATGTGTTAATTTACTAATCACCATTTAAAAAAAGAACTGTGGCAGGATTCACCTCGAAACAGTACAAATATTGTCTGTAAGAATATAGATACAAATCCACAGTGCTTATAAATTATATCATCAATGGCCGTAGATGATATCATTCTTAATTCGGCTAGAAAGGAAAAATACTCAATTCTAACTTTAAATTGAGTATACGTGAGAAAATGAAGAAGATTATAGTAATAGCAACAGGAGGAACGATTGCCGGGAGTGGTGAAGCGGGTAAAACAACTTCCTATCGTGCTGGGACAATAAAGGTGGAGGATGTTCTTGCTTCCATTCCCCAGATCCAAGATATTGCCAATATTGAAATGATTCAGCTCTTAAGTGTTGACTCCAATGAAATGAATGAACAATACTGGCTCTCTCTTGTAGAAATGATCAATAAGCAAGCAAGTCGCGATGAGGTTGATGGCATTGTTGTTACGCATGGAACAGATACTCTTGAAGAAACAGCTTATTTCTTGAATCTAACCGTGCATACTGTTAAGCCGGTTGTATTGACAGGAGCAATGCACCCAGCTACGGCAACAAGTGCAGATGGACCATTTAATCTCTATCAAGCAATTGCATTAGCAGCTAATGACAAAGCGATTGGCTGTGGAGTGATGGCGTTATTTTCAAGCACTATTTATTCAGCACGAGGCATTGAAAAAGTGAATAATTATAAAATTGATGCTTTTGGACACAATGGTAGTGGAGCCCTTGGCTATATGCGAGATGATGAAGTCTATATTTCGACAAGACCAGTAACCCACCATACAATTTATTCCATCTTTAGTCATGAACACTATCAATCCTTGCCCAATGTCAGCTTAGTAACTTATTATGCGGGAGCACCGGTATTATTGCTTGAGGCAGTAAGTAGATATTCGGAAGGCATTGTTGTTGTAGGTACGGGAAGTGGGAATTTTTCAAAACAATGGATCGATAAGCTTGAAGAATTGGCAAGAAAAGATATTGTCATTGTTCGTTCATCACGCGTTGCGCATGCTATTGTTTTTGATGAACCTGTCTTTGATCCCGATCATCTCTTTGTGGGATCCAATACACTGAGCCCTTTTAAAGCCCGTATATTGTTGTCCCTTTGTTTAACAAGAACGAAGAAACGAGAAGAAATCGAACAGTTTTTTAAGACATACTAAAGAGAGATCAATTCTGATTTCTCTTTTTTTCTTTTACCATCTTTTAAGTCAATGGAAAAAATCGGGGAAAATACATGGATTTTGCTACAGTTCATGTTTTAAAGAAGTCTCAATTATGTTATTATTAGGGAGTAAAAAAATCAAAGGAGAATATGATGAAAGAAATATATGCTACTTTAGATATTGGCTCTACAACATTGAAATTGGTAGTAGCTGAAGTAATAAGTGCAAATGTAAACATTCTCTTTTCAAGTAAGGTTACAAGCCATGGCGTACGTAAGGGTGTTATAACTGATGCAGAAGCCTTGGTCGAAGATATCAAAAAAGTTGTAAGAGAAGCAGATGAAGAACTGAATATAACTATTACATCAGTAGGTTTAGTATTGCCTTCTATTAATGCTAGAATCTACCAGGGTGATGGCATTACGAAGGTGAATAATGCAAATGACAAGATCACTATTGATGATGTTATTCGTGCGCTCAAGCTCTCAACAAGATTTCAGCGTAATCGAGATGAAGAAATTGTTTCTACAATTCCTATTCACTATGCTCTTGATACGAAGAGTACTGACAAATTACCTTTGGGGATGCGTTCGGCATCTTTGAAGGTTGATTCCATGATTGTCACAAGCAAGAAGAAATTTTTCTATGGATATCTTGAAGCTGTCGAAAAAGCAGGCTTGGAATTGCTAGATGTTACGATTGATGCTTATGCCTCAGCACTAGAAGCTTTTGATGAAGCTTATTTAAAAGAAGGTGCAATCTTAATAGATATCGGTTGTTATTCTTCAACGGTTTCATTCTATGAAGATGGTTATCTAAAATATATCGCACAGGCGAATACGGGTGGCTATGATTTGACTAAAGCCATCAGTGAGAAGTGGTGGATTTCCATGGATAAAGCTGAACGTTATAAGATCAAGTATGGAACTTGTGAGAAGAATGTTGGCGATGATGATGTTATTCATACGAATAAAGTGGATAATGAAGTTGTTAATTATACCCAACAGGACTTGTCCGATGTCTTAAGAGAAGCTGTTGAAGGCATGATGGAAGAAATTAAGACAAAGATTGATGTGATTAATGATGGTCGTAGCTATGAAACTGTTATTGTTGGTGGTGGAGGCGAACTGCCTAGCCTTGATGTTATTGCAAGCAGTGTCTTGAATGCTCCAGTACGTTGTTATCGTCCAGAAACAATTGGTGTTCGTGATATGAGCTATGTACCAGCACTTGGATTGCTTTATTATTTGAATGATCGAAAAGAATTCCTTGGGAATAATGTCTCTTTGACACTGCCTGATATTTCAAGTACAATGAACATTAGGTTGAAAGGCTTCACGAAAGCAAAAGATGAAAGCAAGACACCAAAGAGAAAATTAAAAAGAGTACTAGAGAATTTCTTTAGTGATGATGAATAGAAAAAGAGAGGGTTTATAAACATGGATGAAAATATGGATTTTATACAGGTTGCTAAGATTAAAGTAGTCGGTGTTGGTGGCGGAGGATGCAACGCTGTCAATAGAATGGTAACTGATGGGGTAAGAGGTGTTGAATTCTATTGTGCAAATACTGATGCGCAAATGATGAAAGGCATCGAAAATGTTAATAAAATTGTTTTAGGTAAAGATTTAACACATGGCCTAGGTGCAGGTGGAAATCCAGATGTAGGTCGCAAAGCAGCTGTAGAAGCAGAAAATGATATTAGAGAATCTTTAACTGGCGCTAATATGGTCTTTATTGCTGCTGGTATGGGTGGTGGAACAGGTACAGGTGCTGCTCCTGTTGTTGCTAAGATTGCTAAGGAACTTGGCGCATTGACTGTTGCTGTTGTCACAACACCTTTCACTTTTGAAGGCCCTAAAAGAGCAAGACAGGCTCAGGCTGGTTTGATGGAATTAAGAGAAAATGTCGATTCTATTATTGTTGTTAGTAATGATCGCTTATTGGATGCAATTGGTGGTAAGCCTATGGCAGAAGCATTTAGAGAGGCTGACAATGTTTTAAGACAGGGCGTTCAGACGATTACAGACTTAATTGCTGTTCCAGCATTTATCAACCTTGACTTTGCTGATGTACGCTCAATTATGCAGGATCGTGGTTCAGCATTAATTGGTATTGGTATAAGTGATGGTGATAATAAGGCTGAAGAAGCGGCAAAACGTGCAATTTCATCACCATTACTTGATGTTTCTATTGCTGGTGCAAAAGATGCGATTGTCAATGTAACAGGTGGTCCAAATATTACACTTTATGATGCAAATACTGCTCTTGCTGCAATTAGAGAAGCAGTTGGTAATGAAGTGAATACAATTCTTGGTGTTGCCATCAATGATCAGTTAGATGATTCAATTATTGTAACTGTCATTGCAACAGGTTTTGAAGATGAATTAGAAGAAGGTCCAATCGAACCAGAATTCAATACTTTTTCAAAGGCAAAACCAGCTACACCAAAGGAAGAAGAAGATGACGAAGATATGCCAATCTTCTTAAAGAATAGAAAATTCTAAAACCAAAGCCTCCATTGGAGGCTTATTTATTATATAAGGAGAGGTGAATATGTATAAAATTGGTTTTATTGGTATGGGTAATATGGCATCAGCTTTAATGACGGGAATTGTAAAGTCCGGTTATCTTAAAGCTGAAGATATTTGCGGGGCAGATATTAGTGAACAGGCTTGTATAAATGCAAAAAAGAGAGGACATATGGTTTTTGAAAATAATCATGAAGTCATTAAACATAGCAATCTTGTCATTATTGCCGTAAAGCCACAGGTGTTAGAGGGTGTTATTGGTGAAGTTCATGATGATTTAAAAAATAAAGCGGTTATGAGCATTGCTTTAGGTTATGATTTTGAAAAGTATGAAAAGCTTCTTGATGCATCAACAAGACATCTTACGATTATGCCTAATACACCAGTTGAAGTGTGCGAAGGTATGCTTTTGCTTGAAGCTAAGCATAGCTTGAAAGAGGACGAATATCAATTTATTGTAGATATGCTTAATCATATTGGTTCAACAGAAGTTTTGCCTTCACATTTAATGAATGTTGGCGGAGCTTTATCAGGATGTGGGCCAGCATATCTATATCTTGTTATTGAAGGATTGGCTGATGGTGCGGTAAAAAATGGGCTTCCTAGAGCGGCTGCCTATAAGCTTGCAAGCCAGACCGTTCTTGGAGCAGGAAAAATGCAGCTTGAAACAGGACTCCATCCAGGTATTCTTAAGGATAATGTCACTTCTCCAGGTGGCTCAACAATTCGTGGCGTTAAAGCACTTGAAGATGCAAAAGTGCGATCAGCATTTATAGAAGCTGTTGATAAAGCATGTTAGTGAACTATGGGCCAAGTATAATACTTGGCTCATATTTTTAGCTATAAATGTCCAAATTCTTAATATAAGCAACTTTTTTGCAAAAAAGATGAAAAAAGGCTTTACAAGAAAAACATGCGATGGTATAGTGAATAAGCATTCAGAAATGAGTGCAAGCCGAACACTGATAACTGAACAGAAACACGTCAGATAAACAAGAAAAGACATTCGGAAGAATGCAAGCAATAGAGAGAGCTAGATG
>NZ_JNKU01000074.1 GCF_000702165.1 Sharpea azabuensis DSM 18934 | reverse complement strand
CAATGTAACTGCCCGACGAATTTCTTTCTCATCAGCGTAACAATGACATAACCGCCACCAAAGGTAAATGCACTTAAATACAATGTTGAAAGAAACAATGTTAATAACTTCTTTTTCATTGCTGAACTCCTTTCTTCAAATTAACGTAAATCTTTTCCCATTGGAACAAAGTCTGTTGTTTCCATATAAAATCTAAGTAAACGTTCTTTAAATTTATTGATGTCTTCAATATAGTCTGGATGATCAATAAGGTTATTGAGCTCTAAAGGATCATTTTCTAAATCATAAAGTTCATCCTGTTCATATAATCGCATCGTATATTTCAAATTTCCCATACGACACATACATGCTTTCGTATGTTCTGGACCTTCACTTGCTTGCGTTGAGAGTCTTGGCCAGTAAGGTGACTTTGGACTATGTCCTCTTTCCATAGCTTGTGTTTCACCATGAATACGTCCACCTTCGCAAAATACTGCATCATTATGCTTTTCATCACCTGCAACAACATGCATCATTGAATGACCAAATTGAGTATAAGATAATTTAATATCCGCCATCTCAGCAATAGTAGCTGGGATATCTAAAAGCATACCTAAAGCTTTCGTTTTTCTTGGCACACACGCAAAGTTACTTGATGGTTTTATTAGTAATGGAACATTACTAATAGGATTTTCAAAACAATTCTGTACTTTTTCTACAATTCCATAATCACCTGTATAGTCACCATGATCTGACCACACAATGATATTCGTATCGTCATACATATCCTTTTCTTTCAATTTATTAACAACTTGACCAAATTGATAATCAAATCTTGATACCATAGCTAAATATGTTGCGCGAAGTTCATTAAAGCGTTCCTTAGTCCAGCTCTCTAGATTTTGTTTTGACTCAATGCCATAAAGCATGCTTGCACGCTTTTTTAGAGTTGAGATATTAGGACGAGGCTCAGCTATTTTATTACGGTCAATCATCGAATACCATGGATCTTCACATCCATAAGGTGGATGTGGGAATGCTAATGTACAATAAACAAAGAATGGCTTACCATCTGGTTCTTTGCTTTTACGCTCTAAATAATCAAGTGCTGACTGAACACAGTTCCAATCTGTTTGGCCATAACCATTCTTTTGCGTTTTTCCAATATAGAACGAATAGTATTTATCATCTTCCATTTCTTCTTTGGTTACTTTATGTGGGGAACCAGGATTAAATGCATGAAAACTATCACGGGTATTTTCCATCGAGATCCCATCATAATATTCATCACAATACTTTGTTTTCAATTTATCTCCAGGTACAACATCATTTCGACCAATCCAAATCACTTCATAACCATTATTTTTCATTTCTTTTAAAATATTTGGTTCATCATCGTGTCGTTGGAGATAATGCATTGTCCGATGTCCTGTTGTATGAGGATATAGCCCAGTTAGAAAACTACATCTTGATGGAACACAAACCGGGTTTTGACAATATGCATTTTCAAAACTGATTCCATCTTTTAATATATCGTCCAGATTAGGCGTGATAGATGCTTCGTTATTCATATGATGCATAGAATCTGCACGCATTTGATCTGCGACGAACAAGAATATATTCGGCTTTTTATTCATATATTACTCCTCAATTACTTAGTATTTTCAATAGCACTTTCTTCATCAATTGCTTGTTGATCAAGTGTTTTGAAGAATGGATAGTAAATAAGCATTTGAATAGCGACTACTACAAATTGGAATAATGCGACTTTTATTCCACCAGCTAACCATCCACTAAAGATAACAGGTGTTCCTGCTGAAATTTGCATACCATTTAAAATTGGTAAAATACCTAATTTTGTGAACATATAAGCAATTGTAAAGGTAATGAGTGGTGTAATAATAAATGGAATAACAATAACTGGATTCAATACAATTGGAAGACCAAAAATTAACGGTTCATTAATACCACATAAACTTGCAGGCAAAGCCAAACGACCTAATTGTTTAAAGCGATTAGATTTCGCAAAGAAGAAGATAACGAGGCAAAGACCTAAAGTACCTCCTCCACCACCAACTGATGAGTAAATAAACCACCAAGTGTTAGATAAAACATTTGGCATTGCTTGACCAGCTTGTAATGCCGTTAGATTTTCCATTGCCATAGGCATATAGATTGCAGACAAGATTGGCATAACAATTTGACCACCATGAATACCAAAGAACCAGAATAAGGAGCAAAGGAAAACAAGTAAAGCGAAGGCAATTGGTGAATTTCCAATTCTTAATAATGGTGCCTGTAATACTGTATAAATGAATAGATTGAAACTCTTAAAAGTTGTAATAGCAAAGGCAGATCTTACTAGTGAGAAAACAATTGCTACAATGAATGCTGGAATCATCGCATTAAAAGCTTTTGATACTGCTGGAGGTACACCTTCAGGCATTTTAATAACCCAACCAAGATTTAAAACAAACTTGTAGATAGCTGGTGTTAATAAACCAACAATCATTGCAGAGAACAAGCCCGCTGTACCCAGGAATCTCATTTCCAGTACATTAAGTACAGGAATAATATCTTTACCATTCTTAGCAACCACACTAGAACCTTGAGGAATGAGTATAACAAACGCAAATAAAGCAAGTAACCCAACAACAAGTGCATCACTTTGCATATAATTATCTTGTGCATAATAATATGCAATAACGAAGACAGTATACAAAGATAACATATTAGTTGTTACGGTAGGTGCAAAATCTAAAAATGATTTTATACCAGTATTAGTAATAAATGTTTGATAAGGACCAATTTGCAATGATGATAATAATGTAAAAATTGCACCAATCATAATTATTGGTAAGATAATAGAAAAACCTTTTGAAATTGCTTTTAAGTATTTGTTTGTAGAAAGCTTTTCTGCAGCTGGTAATAAGTATTTTTCTACAACACCTGTAACCTTGTCCATAATATTCTCCTCTTTCGACCAAAACTTTTTCCACCATAGCTATATGTGAATTGAAATTTATTTCAATTACTATAATACTCTCTTCAAAACTTTTTTCAATATATAATTGAAATTTATTTTATTATTTTTTAAACATTGTTTCAAAAGATTTTATCTAGTACAATGCATTTGGAAGGTGGTTATTATGAATCCATTAGAACGTTTAGATTTTTACAAGGAATCCTACACTCATTCAGATAATAATATTTATCACTATATAAAAAAGCATCCTAATTCTGTAACAGTAAATAGTATTGATACTCTTGCAGAACAAATTCATACATCAAAAGCTGCAATTATTAGATTCAGCAAGAAGATTGGTTATTCCGGTTTCTCTGAGTTTAAATTTGAATTATCCCGTTATATTGTTTCTGGAGAAAGAGAATCGGAAAATGATAATAATTTAGATATTATTACATCTATTACTTCTTTATATGCCGGTTTTATAAAACAAATTCATGATGTAGTTTCCATGGAGGATATAAAAACAATTGCCCAAATGATTACTGACGCGCATAGAGTAAAAATATTTGGGCAAAATAGAACATATACTTCAGCTATGCAGCTTAGACATCGATTAGCTAAAATTGGATATGATGCGGAAGCAGTAAGAGGTACAATATTACTCTCCCAGATATGTGACTATTTAACACCTGATGATTTAATTATATTCTTCACCACACGTGCTAAGGAAAAACTATATTATGACATACTCTCAAATGCGAAGAAGAATGGTATAAAGATCATCATGATTTCATGTCAAAACACAACGTTATTGAAAAACTCTGATTTTTCTGTTGTGCTACCTTCTATTTCAAGAATGTCTGAGAATTCCTTTTTAGATGATCAGGCTCTATTCTTTGTATTTATTGAAATTATTCTTGCTGAAATTGCATATATCAAGTCATAAAAAATACCCACTCTACTTAAGTGGGTATTTTTGATTTATTGATTTTGCTATATCGTAAAACTTCTTATAAGAAATATTCAGAAAAGCTCTGTATCCACAATAATGATCATTGAAAAGTACGGGTGTCATTCTCTTACAATTTCCATGACATATATTCACAAATTCACAATTACTGCACAGCTTACTTATAGGATGTTTTTCATGTAGAAACTTTTGTGCATTCTCATTATTTTTCATACTTGATAACGTATTGCTCATCAAGTTCCCTAAGCAATATCTATCTATCGCATAGAAATCACATGGATATACATCACCATTACTTTCAATAATATATTGAACTGTACATTGACCTAGAGCTCCACATGTGCGTGGTAATTTCCCACTAAAGATCATCAACAGATCTTCAAAAAGAGAAATAGAAATATATTCATTATATTTTATATCTTTATACCATTCTTCAAATATATCTTTATAAAACTTAAAATACATTTCAGGTGTTAAAGCATATTTTCCACTATCATTTTCTAATTCTGGTAGGCATGGAATAAATTGTATATTATAAATATTATTTTTCTTATAGAATTTATATATATCTTTTGCGTACTTTACTAATGAACTTGATATAACTGTAAGAACATTGTAATTAATTTGTTCTTTCTGACATAATTTTATAGTTCTCATTACATCATCAAAAGTCCCTTTTCCATTCATCACTCTTATCTTATTATGTACAATCTTTATTCCATCTAAAGAAATACCAACCAAGAAATGATTTTCTTTAAAAAACTCAATCCATTTCTTATCAATCAATATTCCATTTGTCTGCAAAGCATACGTTACTTTTTGGTTTGTTTTTTTCTTATTTACTGTATACACAAAATATTCAAAATAAGATAGTCCAGCTAATGTTGGCTCCCCTCCCTGAAAAGCGAAATGAATATTATCATATTTTAAAGCTTCATCAATTAACTTATTTATAGTTTCATAGTTCATTAATTTCAAATTTTTATTCAATCTATTATGTTCTACATCAGCATAGAAGCAGTACTTACAATTCATATTGCATAAAGAAGAAGCTGGTTTTATTAATAATGAAATATGTTTCATTAATTATCACCTCTCTGTTTCAATGGTAGCATAGATTTCAAAAATATTAAATATCATAATAAAACAACTACCAGTATTCTCCAGTAGTTGTTTACTTAAATCTTATAATAAGGTGCCAATATAATACTGTGCCACATTCATAACCCCCGCTAGCACCATGACCAGTACAGGATCCATTTTATATTTCATCAGCATGACCATGCATATAATGAATATGACGATCATCTGATATTTGATATTCTT
>NZ_JNKU01000073.1 GCF_000702165.1 Sharpea azabuensis DSM 18934 | reverse complement strand
GTAAGACAGGAAGCACTGACTGCAAATACACCGGAACAGTATCCGATTGCACCAAACAGAAGAATAGAACGATTCTGGGAAGGGATTGAGAAGAGCAAAGCAAAACACCAGGCGCAAGCACAACAATAAAAAACAAGGCCAAATCTAATTGACCTTGCTTGGTAGTTGTTTTGGATATTTTCTCTGTCTACTTGACAGGGATCATATCAAACTTGGTGTGTTTTTTTATGTGAATCATTAGTCATGATTTTTGTGATAGAGCGTGGTAAGATGAAGTAAAGCACTTCGAATAGGAGGGAACATTAAGTATGAATGTTTTATATTTTGATTGCATGAGTGGCATTTCTGGCAATATGGCCATCGGGGCGCTCCTGGAGTTATGTGATGATCAGAAATGGTTCTACGAGAGCATGCAGGCTTTGCCACTAACTCATTGCACAATTAATATTTCCAAGGAAATGCGCAATGGTATTTCGGGAACATATTTTGATGTAAGGGTTGATGAAGCAATTCCACAGCCAGAAAGACATTTAAGTGATATTTATACGATCATTGAAGAATCACAAATACCTGACCATGCCAAGATGCTTGCCAAAGCTATCTTTTATCGTGTTGCTAAAGCAGAGGCGAAAGTCCATAATACGACCTTCGAGAATGTCCATTTTCATGAGGTCGGAGCAGCTGATAGCATTATTGATATTATTGGTGTAGCGTTGCTTATTAACTATTTACATCCTGATGCCATCTATTCATCAGTTGTCAATGATGGGTATGGTTTTGTGGAATGTGCCCATGGCATCATTCCTGTGCCTGTTCCTGCGACAAGTGAAATCTTTGCCTCAAGTGATGTCATCATGCGACAAATTGATATTAATACAGAGCTTGTCACACCTACAGGTGCAGCCATCATTGCGCAGCTTGCTGATAGCTACGGTCCGATGCCAGCCATGAAGATCAATAAGATTGGCTGGGGTATCGGTACAAAACAGCTTAAGATTCCAAATGTCTTAAAAGTCACACTGGGAGAAATGGCTCAGCATCCTGATGAAGTGATTATTATGGAGAGCAATGTTGATGACTGTACAGGGGAAATGCTTGGCTTTGTGATGGAGAAAATGATGAACGAAGGTGCCCGTGATGTGTTCTTCACGCCAATCTTCATGAAAAAGAACCGTCCTGCCTATCGTATTACCGTTGTTACTGATGAAGAACATATGAAGAGAATGGAAGAATTGCTTTTCATCAATACAACGACGATTGGTTTCCGTTATCGCAAAGAAAAACGTCATGTTTTAAATAGAGAGATTGTTGACGTGAAGTTACCTGAAGGTGTTGTTAAAGGGAAGAAGGTTGACTTTGAACAGGAAAGCTATATTTATCCAGAATATGAGAGCTTGAAGAGCTTATCTGAAGAAACAAGAATTCCATTAAAAGAACTTTATAAAAGATTTCAGAGAGAAGTGTAGACTATGTCAAAACATGAAATGAAGATGTACCAGTCAACAGAAGACTATCTAGAAGCTATTCTCATGATTAAGCAGGAGAAGGGGCATTGTCGTTCTGTTGATATTGCAAAAAGATTGGATTTTAAGAAATCAAGTGTATCGATTGCCATCACAAAACTGACCAATGAAGGCTATGTCATCAAAGAAGAAGACGGGATGCTTGAACTTACACAAGAAGGGCAAAGGCTTGCCAACAATATCCTAGAACGCCATAACTTTTTCTATACCTGGCTAAGGTCTTTGGGTGTTGAAGAGGGCCAAGCTTATGATGATGCCTGTCGTATGGAACATGCCATGTGTGATGACACCTTTCATAAGATTGTTAGCTATGTAAGGGAGAAAAATGATGGAAACAGTTAAGCTTTATGACGAACATCCCTATGACACAACATTCCATGCCACGATACAAGATATCCAATATGATAAGAATACAACGCTTATTCTTGATCAGACATTATTCTTTCCTGAAGAAGGAGGACAATGTGCTGATAGCGGAACAATTGATGGTTATGAGGTTATTGATGTTCAGATATCAAAAGGCATTATTAAACATATCTTAAAGGGACATGTTGAACTAGAAATAGGCAATGAAATACAAGGGGAAATTGATTGGAATTTACGCTTTAGTAATATGCAGAATCATTCTGGTGAACATATTTTTTCGGGCATTGTCCATCGGGAATATGGCTATGATAATGTTGGCTTTCATTTAGGCAAGGACGTTGTCAGTGTGGATTTTAATGGTCCAATCGATGAAGTAAGTCTTAGAAGAATTGAAAAAGAAGTCAATCAGGTTATTTATGAAAATAGAGTTATCCGTGCCTATTATCCAAGTGAGGAAGAACTTGCCTCACTTAATTATCGCTCGAAAAAAGAAGTTGATTCTCCTTTACGTATTGTTGAGATAGAGAATTGTGATGTCTGTGCATGCTGTGCCCCACATGTAAGGCGTAGTGGAGAAGTAGGACTATTTAAGGTTGTGCATATGATGAATTATAAGGGTGGCGTACGCATCTTTATTCTTTGTGGACAAAGAGCACTTGATTATGTCTTAGAACTAGATGACAACATGAATGCCATCTATCATATGCTTTCAGCCAACAATAGCTCAGTTGTCAAATATGTCAAGCAGCTCATCGATACAAACAATGCCCTGAAACAAGAAGTTTTCAATCTTAATAAAAAAGAAGTCCAAAGACTTGTTGAAGAAGCAAATGAAAACCATCGCTATTTCTTTATCGAAGATCTTGATAAGAACCTACAAAGAGAAATGGTCAATAGTCTTGCCCAACGGCTTGAAGGCTATGTCGGGGTCTTTGCCGGAAGTGATCAAACAGGCTATCGCTTCATTCTTGCTTCCCACAACAATGATACAACAAAGCTATTTGATGTTCTTAAAAGTCATGGGGCAAAAGGCGGTGGCAACGCCTTAATGGTGCAGGGTTATATAAAAACAAGCCAAGATACAATTGAAGAACTACTCAAAAGTCAGCAGTAAATTTGCTGATTTTTGTATTTTAGCACTCTATAAAAGAAATTGCTAAAATATTAGCACTCACCTATTGACATTGCTAAAAGAGGGGCTATAATGTAGGTGTAATCAAAAAGAGGATTACAAGAAAGATAGTTGAATAGGAAAAAAGGAGATGTTATTTATGAGGTTATTACCTAGAATGAATGATGTATTTGATGATTTCTTTGATGACAGATTCTTTGCCCCTAGTACCAATGCAATGCGCACTGATATTGCCGAAAAGGATAACAGCTATGTATTAAACATGGAGCTTCCAGGATTCAACAAGGAAGATGTCAAGGTCAGCTTGAAGGATGGCTACCTGAATGTTTCAGCCGAACATCATGATGACAAAGAAGAAAAAGACAAGAAGGGTCATCTGATCCGTAGCGAAAGATATCATGGCACTTGCAGCCGTAGCTTCTATGTCGGCGATGGCATCAAGGAAAGTGATATCAATGCAAAATTTGATAATGGCGAATTGATCATCACCTTACCAAAGGCTGACGAAAAAGCAGTCGAAGAGAAACACTTTATCCCAATTGGTTAATGCATGAAGGACAATGGATGAAAAGGAGATGTTATTATGCGTTACTTACCTACATTAGATAATTTGTTTGATGATATATTTGATTCTGATTTCTTAACACCTACAAGAACTATTAATAATATGCGTACAGATATCAAAGAAGTAGATGGCCAGTATCAGTTAGCTATTGAACTTCCAGGATATGACAAGGATCAGATCCATGTAGAATTAAAAGATGGCTATTTGAATGTTTCTGCTGATGCTTCAAAGACAAATGAGGATAAGGATGACAAGGGCAATATCATTCGTAGTGAAAGATATCATGGTACTTGCAGCCGCAGCTTCTATGTTGGTGAAAATTATAAGCCAGAAGATATTAATGCGAAATTTGATAATGGTGAATTGCTGATCTGCTTGCCTAAGGAAACACCTGAACAGGTTGAAGAGAATCACTTTATCGCAATTGAATAAAAGGAAAAGACTGTTGCATGAAGTGATATGACCCCTGACAAGTAGACAGAGAAAATATCCAAAACAACTACCAAGCAAGGTCAATTAGATTTGGCCTTGCTTTTTTATTTTGTAGTACAAGCAAAGCTTGTATCTAGTCTTTAGACAGTTGAGCGTAAGTAGTACGCGAAACAGTAAACCACCCGCTATGCGGATGGATGACAAGAAAGTTACACAAAAACATCACCGTTCCTTCTATAATGGTAAGTGTTCAAGTTACCGCAAAAAGAAAGGAACGGTGATGTCTCATGGCTCATAAAGCCAATTCACTATCGCATACAAAATGGTATTGCACATACCATATCGTATTCACACCAAAGTATAGACGAAAAGAAATATATGGTCAATATCGAAAAGACCTAAAGGAAATCATAAAGGAACTCTGCAGGTACAAGGGAGTGGAAATGGTAGAAGGACATCTCATGCCGGACCACGTGCATCTTCTTCTTGAGATTCCTCCGAAGCTGAGCGTAAGCTCGTTCATGGGATACCTGAAGGGAAAGTCAGCGCTGATGATGTTTGACAGACGTGCGGGTGTTTTACAGTTGGAGCGGAGCAGAATTCAATTTCTGCTCTTTTTTTCATGACTTTTTTGTCAAGTTTTGTGAATTTCATACTCGTAATGTTCCGTAATATATGATATAATAGGCCTATGGAGGTGTTCCCTATGGCAAAGCGCATCAAGAGTTCAAAGTCCAAGCACTCAGAGTCATTCTTCGTCATCGATGACTACTACAACCCGGAAACAAAGAAAAAGACGACGTTCGTTGTCGAGAGGCTGGGCAACCTTGCATCGCTGATGGAGAAGTACGGCACAGACTCGCGCGACGAGGTGGTGGGCAATCTCAAGGACTATGTCGAGAGCCTGAGGAAGAAGGACCGTGAGGACAAGGCTGTTGTCGAGCTCTCGCTAAGTCCCGATCATCTGATTAACAGGGACTCTAAGCGTGTCTTCAATATCGGCTATCTCTACATCAGGAACATCCTCTGCTCCCTTGGCATAAGGGACATCTGCAGGACAATAGCCAGCGAGCGCAAGTTCAGGTACGATCTTGCAGCCATCATCAACGACCTGGTTGCCGCAAGGATCATCTATCCGTCCTCGAAGAAGTCCACGTACGAGACGGCCGGAAAATTCCTTGAAGCGCCTGACTATTCCCTGGCTAATAATGGTAATATATAAATGACCAATTCGGGTGGTTTATTTTTACCCATTTTTGGGTAAATAAAACCGAATGGTCATTCTTTTTTTGTTACACTTTAGCTGTATTTTACAGGAGGCTAAAGTATATGAAAGTAAATGTCAATTTAACAGGAGAAATCAATCAGATGAAAGAAAAAGGAATCAAGCCTAACTTCTCCGATCTGGCCAGAAGATATGGCTCTGACAGAAAGACTGTCAAGAAAATATGGGATAATGACGGCAAGCCGAAACGAAAGGCTTCTTCCCGTGCTAGCAGGTACGACCCTTACCTTGAGGAAATATCCAGCCTGATG
>NZ_JNKU01000072.1 GCF_000702165.1 Sharpea azabuensis DSM 18934 | reverse complement strand
CAGTTTTTTAAAGCGAATTTAAAATTTGTCAGCTAAGACCCCACGATTTCTTAAAGCGAAATTCGTCAAACCCCACGATTATTTAAAGCGCCCAATTAATCGTCTCCTATTTAAAAAGAAAAGATATTCAAACATCATCTTCAATAGACTCTTGAAGCTTTTCATTCCAATACTTACTTTATGGACTACTTCGTACGTCCGATTGAAATTCTATTATGCTTTGTGCAGCTTTACTCTGGCTGTAAAGTCTAGACTTAATACTTTGGCTTTTCGTCATGAGATAATCAAACATGTGATAAAAACAATAAAGACTTATTATGCCATTTGATGATTATGAATATCTTTCTTATTAGAAGGATTTCTTCCTTCTTTCTACTTTAAGAATATCACTCATTGTAATCGCTTACAAGTATAATTATCTTCTTTTTATATTATGAAAAAAAGGGGATCATCATCCCCTTAAAAGCATTCTATCATTAGCCTCAGATACATCCGTAAATTTACGTACAAGATCTTCAACTTTCATTTTCTTTTTATCCTCTGCATTGATATCAGCAATAATCTCACCATTATTCATCATCAGAATACGGTTACCATATTTTAAAGCATCTTCCATATTATGAGTGATCATCATGGTTGTTAAGTGATTTTCTTCAACAATCTTTTGCGAAAGCTTTAGGACTTTATCACTTGTAGCTGGATCAAGTGCAGCTGTATGTTCATCAAGAAGCAAGAGCTTTGGTGTGACAAGTGTGGCCATCAAGAGAGTAAGGGCCTGACGCTGTCCTCCTGAGAGGGTTCCTACCTTTGTATTCAAACGGTCTTCTAAGCCTAGGTTTAAGCGTTTAAGTGCTTCCTTGAAAACAGTACGATCCTTTTTAGAATAGGGTCTTAATGAATAATGCTTGCCCCTTGAATAACTTAATGCCAGGTTTTCTTCAATAGTCATATGTGGCGCTGTTCCTCTTAATGGATCTTGGAATAATCGTCCAATGTTTCTTGCTCGGACATATTCTCTTTGATTTGTAAGATCGACGCCATCAAGAAAGACTTGCCCTTCTGTTATTGGAACATCGCCAGATATGGCACCAAATAGAGTTGACTTACCTGCCCCATTAGAACCAATAATCGTTACAAAATCCCTATCATTTAAAGTCAGATTTAAATGCTTAATGGCTTGTTTTTCGTTAACTGTGCCCTGATTAAAGATGACACTTAAATCTTTAACTTCTAGCATTTTTCTTCCCCCTTAATTTCAATTTTGTAGAGCTGATGGCAATAACGACAATGACAGCTGAAAGTAGCTTTAAGTCACCAGATGTAATACCAACCTGCAAGGCAAATGTGAGAACGAAGCGATAGAAAATAGCTCCTACTACAGTTGCGATAAGTGAGACAAGCACTTTTTCATTTTTGATGAATGTTGTTCCAATAATGATTGAAGCAAGACCAATGACCATCATCCCAATACCAGCTGTAATATCTGAATACGTTTGTTGCTGGGTATAGAGGGCTCCTGATAAACCAACAAGGCCATTTGCGAGTGACAAGCCTATCAGTTTCATTTTATCAGTATCAATTGAGCTTGCTCTAACCATATCTTCATTATCCCCGCATGCTCTTAGGGCTAGGCCAAGCTGTGTCCTTAAGAAATAATTTAAGAGTAATACAATGACAATCACAAAGATAAACAATAATATAAGTGTTCCATAGCTTGTTATCTGATTGATATTTGTAAAGATTGTCTTTGAATCAAGTAATGAAATATTAGGTTTGCCATCCATGATTCTTAGATTGATAGAATAGAGTGCTGTTTGTGTCAGGATTCCTGCTAAGATGGCATTGATCTTAAGCTTTGTGATCAACAAGCCTGTCACAAGACCAGCCAACGCCCCAGCGACAAAGGCAAGTAGTAGACCTAGAGCTGGTGAGCTGGCAACTGTGACAATAGCTGAAATAGCACATCCTGTTGTAAAAGATCCATCAACGGTAAGATCAGGGATATCTAGGACCTTAAAGGATATATAAAGTCCTAGCGATAGAATAGAGAAGATGGCCCCTAGTTCTAAAGCCCCTAATATAACAGTAAGATTCATTTTCAATTACCCCTTTATTATTAACTACATTTCGATATATTTTTTATTTTTTGTGATGCTTTCAGGAAGCTTAATGCCATCCTGTTCAGCAGTTTTCTTGTTGACATAGATATTTAAGTTTGACTTGTAAACTTTAACTGGTAAATCAGCAACTTTCTTTCCTTTAAGAACTTTATCTGTCATACGTGCTGTTTCTTTACCTAGTTCTTCATAATCGATACCAACTGTCAGCAAGCCACCATCTTTTACCATTGAATCAGCACCAACATAGTAAGGAATCTTTGCCTTGGCCGCTGCCACGCCGGCAACGCTCATTGCTGAAGCGACTGTATTATCATTTGGTGAGAAGATGGCATCACATTTGCTTGCCAAAGCATTGACAGCGGACTGAACTTCATTGACTGAAGCAACTGTTGCTTCTTCGCTCTTGATGCCTTTCTTAGCTAAATATGCTTTCACATTCTTGATATTTGTTACTGAATTTGTTTCGCCCTTATTATAAAGTAAACCGATTGTTTTCATATCAGGCTGTACTTCTAAGGCTTTATCAATAATCTGATTGACCTGGACTTCATCACTTGTACCTGTCATATTTTTGTCTGGCTTTGTTAGTGAGCTTGTCAGCTTTGCTCCTACTGGATCACTGACTGCCGAGAAAATAATTGGTGTCTTATTGGCAAGCTTTGCGACTGCCTGTGCGGCAGGTGTTGCAATGGCTACAACAGCATCCATATTCTTGCCCTGGAAGTCATTAGCGATTGAAGCAAGGGTGTTGCTGTCACCCTGACCATTCTTGAATGTATATTCGATATTGTCACCATCTTTATAGCCAAGTTTCTTCATTTCCCCATCAAAGGCTTTCTTGATTGTATTAAGAGATGTATGATCAACTAACTGAATAATACCAACCTTCTTTGTATTAGAAGATGTTCCACTTCCACAACCTACTAACATAGAACTTACTAATGCAACTGATAATAATGCTTTAAATGATTTCATATTTCTTTCCCTCAACTTTTCATCATATTCATTGTTTTTCAAATAAGTACTAACGTAAGCTACACCATCGTTTCATTTCTGCGTCCTCCTGTTTATCTCCCCAATAAACAAAAAACACCTATCCTATAAAAGGACAGATGTATAAGTCTGCTATACCACCTTTTGGTTCTTTGGGGAATGCTATCACATTCTTGTCATATAACGGCGACAACCGTCAAAGGATACTCATTGCTTTTCCCCTTTGCCCTCACAGGTCCATTTGAAAGTGCGTCAACACCAGGCTTCCACCACTCCCGGCTCTCTTTACTTGCGTTTACTAACGTTATCTCCTGCTCTTAAGTTTACTAGATACTAACATGCATTTATGAGCATGTCAAGATATTTTTCTTATTACTAAATATATCGAAATGTTTTTCTTTTATTCTAAATTATGATGTTATTTATGAGTCTAACATTAATATCACTTAAGCAAAGAAAAAGAGTTCCTCTTGCGAAGAACCCTTCATCGTCATTATCTTCCAGCCCCAGCATAGTGTGATGCATAGTAACCAGAATTCAAGCTAGATACTGTTACACCAGTTCTTTCATTAGCAGCATGAATGAACTGACCACCACCAATGTAGATACCTACATGGGAGATACCAGGTTTATATGTATTACTGAAGAATACTAAGTCACCTGGCTGTGGTGAAGAAACTCTTGATGTTGCAGAATACTGAGCAGCGGCAGTTCTAGGTAATGATTTACCATTAGATCTGTAAACATAGCTTGTGAAGCCTGAGCAGTCAAAGACATTCGAACCGCTTGCCCCAAAGACGTAAGCTGCACCAAGTTTGCTTCTTGCTGTACCGATGATGCCTCCACCATTCGCATTAGCACCACTTACACCACCTCTAGCTGATTGTGGCTGAGCTTTAGCCTTAACAGTTACATTGAGGTTATTTGAAGCTTTATTACCGGCATTATCACTTACTGTATAAGTGACAGTATAACTGCCTGCTTTAGAAGCGTTGACATTAGAATTAATCTGTACCTTACCTGTTACATCACCATCTTTGTTATCAGATGCATTGGATAAATAGCTACGAGCATTAAATGCACTGCCTTCTAAGAATTCAACACTTGACTTACTTAATGTAATTGTTGGTGCAGTAATATCCTTTACTTCAACTGTTAATGCAACAGGCTGTGCACTATTACCATTCGCATCACTTACTTTAGCTTTAATGCTATAAGTGCCTTCCTTACTTGTATCAACATTACCTTCTGTTTCTACCTTAGGATTTGTATCCAAGTTATCAACAATATTCAAGTAATCAGCAATATTGAACTGTGAGCCATAAGCTACAGTAACATGATCACCATTCTTATATGATACAGTTGGCGCTTCTTTATCACTAACGGCAAACTGTAATGCTTTTGTCGTTGTATTACCGGCATTATCAGATGCTATCACATTGATTGTCTGAACACCTACTTTTGTTGTATCAAGTTCTTTGTCGGCAGTGATGAATGGTGTAACATCACCATCAACATTATCAACAGCCTTAATATAATCTTCTAGCTTATTGCTGCCATTTGCATTCACATCAATAACATAACCACCAGAATTCTTAGGTGTAATAACAGGTGCTTCTTTATCGACAACTTCAACTTCTACAACCTTACTTGTTGTATTATTGAACTGATCTGCAGCCTCAACATTTACATTGTATGTACCAAGCTGCTTCTTGTCGAATGTTGTTGTATCTATTTTTACATCTAAATCCTCTGCCTTATCTCTGTTATCAGTGATTTCAAAATCTTTTGCAGAAAGATTTGTACCATATAATACTTGTACTTTATTTGATAGAATCTTTGGTGCTTCACGGTCAGCAGCTGCATAACCCACTACACCAAAGGCTGAAATAGCGAATAGTGGAAGGAACATAGCTTTACGTTTCATAACTTTGTCATTAATAAGAACATTTAATTTTGAAGCGATTTCTCTATCCATAATTGTTACCTTCTTTCTTAAAACTACAGTCATTATTATAGTGATTCTTAAGAATTTGTCTAGTATTTTCTTAAGATTTTCTTAAGGAATTAAATTTATGCTGTTTTTATCGCTATTTTTTGTTTAAGAGATTTTTAAGAATTCTTAAGAATCAAAACCACGTCTAAAAGGCGTGGTTTGAACTGCGGCTATAAGCCTATGATACCTGCTCGCGTCTAAAGGCGCTTGCTTTCACTTCGTTCAAGCTACCGCTCTTGACGCTCGCTATCCCTCAAAGGGATTCTTTTTTTCTTTTTTACTACTTTGTTTTATTGTCTTTTATTTTTCCTTTTTCGCTTCTTTTTCTCTTCGTTGCGTTTGAAAATGGATCGCCGTATTCCTTGACACTCAGCTTGTCCACCATCTGGTCATGCATCTCCTGCTCTCGGATATATTTCTCCACAGTTGCTGTATTCAGCCCTACTGTCGACACATAAAATCCTTC
>NZ_JNKU01000071.1 GCF_000702165.1 Sharpea azabuensis DSM 18934 | reverse complement strand
CGAAAAGGTATTTGCGGATGGCAAGAGAAGACACGGGCTGGACTATACGCTATATACAGGATTCGAAAGAGTGTATGATAATCTTATGTTGATATTCACAGGAATGAATCTCAAGAAGTTATGCACATACCTTGGAAGGATGCAGGAGGCGCATTGCGCCCAAAATTCCTGCTTTGAGCATCAAAATGAGGAAACGTTAAAGGCGATGGGGATAGGATAGAAGGATCTAGGCCCAATTTTTTTATTATCTGGAGAAATATATTCAGAAAAAAGAGGATGAATCATAAAATATATCAATCTATAAAAAAAGACCGCCAACGATATGGTTAATCGTCAACAGTCTGAAAGAGATTTTCTTAGAAAATCCCTTATTTTATCATATATTTCTTTAAAATCACACTGATCTTCTTATAGATAAAGAAGGTAATGAGTGAAATGACACCATATTTAAAGAGATTGAATGGCAATAAAGAACAAATGAACATCGTAAAGACATTATGAACTGCTGGATTCACAGCCATGACCATTTTGACAATACTTTCCATTGTCATGCCAAAGAGTTTTGCATACATTGGGAAAATGACAAAATAGTTTGAAAGTAAGGCAATCAGTGAAGTAACGATTGTCGCAACAAGCATCCCAATTACTGCCCCTTTACGTGTCTTATGTTGACGATAGAAGATAGCCGCAACAAGCATGAAGGTAATAGAGAGAATAAGATTAGACAATTCTCCGACAAACATTGTGCTTGTTGGTTTAATAATGAGCTTTAATAAGATCTTAATAACGGCTGTTACACTGCCAAGAGCTGGTCCAAACAAAAATCCAGCAAGAAGTACAGGTAAATCTGATAAGTCAAATTTGACAAATGGTGGTGCAAAAGGCACGCTGAATTCGACAAACATCAGCACGCTAGCAATTGCTCCAAGCATTGCTGCCATAACAATAGTACGTGTGTTTAATTTTTTTCTTTCCATAAATATCCTCTTTCTATGGTGCAAAAAAGTACCCCAATAATACATTGGGGTACTGAAAAAGTTATTTACACGAAAACACCATCTTTTTCCATCCGGACTATACCGTCGGTATCGGAATTGCACCGATTCTGCTAACGCTCGCGGACTATCACCGCCGATCAGGAATCTCACCTGCCCCAAAGATATGTAGTTTTACTACATAATCCATTTTACGCTCATTTTCGATGATGTAAAGACATATGATGATTTTTTCACCATGGACAAGTTATGGATAATGGATTATACTTATGTTACTAAAGGAGTAACACGATGGATAACGCTAAGAACATGCATGATGAAGAGGAATTTCACTGGACGAAAGGCTTGATTTTTACCGCTATTGTCCTATTTCCATTAATTCCTTTCGTGCTTATATATCGTCATAAATTTACACGAAAAACAAAAATCATCCTGATGATTGTCTATTTCATATTCTTAACTGCAATCTACCAGATAGCCTGTATGGCTCAAGGAGCATCAATCCATAGTGTCGCCATTGCCGATCGCTATGTCACAATGCGTCAGGGTGAGACTTACCAGATTCACTACACAACATCCCCTCAAAAAGACAAACTCACAATTACGAATGTCAATTATCATTCATCTAACCGCTCAGTTGCGTCTGTCAACAGTCAGGGACTTGTGACATGTTTAAGCGATGGGAATGCAACTGTGACGGTAAGTGTTACAGATAACCATTATACAACTAAAGAAAAGACTTTACATTTTGTCATTGTTGAGTAAGCAAAATTATTTGCTTACTTTTCTTTTGCTTAAATCTTCTTCATGTTCGTTTTATAATGATAAAGGGAGGGTGTCCTATGAGTCATTATGAAGTCATTCCAATGCAATGTCCAAAATGCGGCAACATGAATCATTTTAAAAATTATAACAGCATCAATATAACCGTTACGCCTGAATTAAAAAAGGCAATTATGAATGATGATATTTTTAAGTTCGAATGCCAAGATTGTCACCATGTAGAATATTTACGTCATCAATTATTCTATCACGATACAAAAAACAAGATTATGCTGCAATATGCAAAAGATCCTGAAGAAATCGAGCAGACGCTTGCAGCCTTAAAGGCAGAAGGGCTCGATCTTTCTTCTTATAAAATACGCTGGACAAACAACTGGTATGTTTTTAAAGAGAAAATACAGATCTTTGATCATCATCGCGATGATCGTATTCTTGCCATCTATAAAGAAAACATGCTTAAGAAGTTCTATGAAGAATATCCTGAAGCTGGACATGCCGTTGTCTTCTATCATGCGGATCTAAGTGAAAACCTGATGATTGTCAGCGAGCATATGAAAGTCAAATTCTATTATTTTCCAGAACAGTGGTATGCCAATATGATGGTAAATCCACATATTCAGAAGATGCTCAAATACGATACTTCAATCGATGTCAACGAAGATTATGTAAAACGTGTCTATAACCTAGAAGTCAATGTCGTAACCGCTAAAGTACAGACAGAAAGCTTTGTGGATACCTATGTATTGCACCATCTCGACTTCGCAAAAACGGGCGACCATGTCTTGATTGAAGACAAAGGGAAAGATGATGAGGGTGTCATTCAAAAGCTTGAAGTCATGGATGCACGTGATGTCCCTGCTCATATACACTTTATCAAGCATATTATAAAACGCCGTGATGTCGATGATATTGAAGTCAGCAATCATCTAGAGAAAATTGCTAAAGCACTCTATCATGAAAATGAAGTTCAGCTTCTCTCGCAATTACTGCATGTTCTATCTGAAGTAAAAATCTATTTGCCTTTAATCAAAGATGAAAAGACTGGTGAACTCAACCGAGAAGTCATTCGGACAAATAATCATGAACCTGTTATGCCCATCTTCACGAAAGAAAAGGAAGCAAAACTCTTTGCCCCGGAAAGTATTGTCTATGAAACTTACTTCACTGATCTGATTGATGAGTTTCCTAGGATGAGCTTTGTCCTTAATCCACAATGTAAAGAACTATTGATTATCGATAAGAAAATGACAGCTATCTTGAAGAGTTATGTGCAAGAAGAATTAACTCATGTCAATTAAAAACCAGAAGTCATGATGCTTAAAGCATCACTTCTTCTGGTTTTTTGATATGTGTTCTTCCTGATACATTATTGAGGACAATCTTGTAGAAGATCATGGATTCAAGCATTGCTTCATCATAGTATAATCCTTCAAAACCATAATGTGTCTGAATAAGATCCATCGCATATTCATAATCCTGGCGATCGAGACGACAGACTTCTCCTTCACCAATTGCTGAAGCATATGAGCAACTGATATTTTCCCCTGGTCTTTCATTATACTCATAAACAATATCTACGCTGCATGTGACATGAGGATTCTTTTTCAATAGTTCATCCTTCATCCCCTCACTCGTTCCATGGAAATAAAGTACGATATGATCATCAACACACTCTACGCCATAGGAAAGAGGCACAACATAAGGATATTGTCCATTATTGATGGCAAGATGCAAAGTATCACAGACCTTAAAAATCTCAAATAACCCTTCTAGATTGGTTACTTCTGCTGCCATCCATTCCATATATAACTTCCCCCTAAAACTAAAAAGCATAGTATTACTATGCTTTTACTTTATCACTTTATTCTTCTCGTGACAAATATTCTTTTACACATGAATCACAATTTCCTGTTACATGTTCTTCATATTGAATGCCATTTGTTTTCAATGCTGACGCACTGCCCTTAGACACTTCATCCAATAAAACAAGTTTAACATCATGTTCATTAAGCAATACAGCTAAAGCTCCAAATTTTATTCCTTTAGTATCAAGGATTTGTGTTGACTTGATCGACTGATCTTCGATATTGTAAACCTTAAATTGTTTTGCTGAACCAAAATCAGAATAAACATTTTCATTTTCAAATGGTACTGCAATTTTCATAATACCACTCCTTTAACGAACTAATTTTAATCCATTCAAATTCTAAGTTCAATAACTTTTTTCTTAAGACGTAATTTATTTTACACCAACAACACTGATATACTGTCCTTGACCATGATGGACGACAACATCTTTGAAGCCTGCTTGAACTAATAATGCCTGTAGTTCATTGGGGCGATAAATCTTAAAAAAGCCATCAATCTTAGGCCAGTCAATTGCCTCGGGATCACTGCCTTCACAAAGAATATTGATTTGGCCACCTGTCTTCAAAACACGATGAATTTCTTCTAGACCTTTTGTGATATCCGGCCAAAAATAAACTGTTTCAACAGCTGTCACTAAGTCAAATTTATTGTCTTCATATGGTAATTGTGCCACATCACCTTCTTTTAAGAAGACACGCTTGTTGAGTTCTTCTTTATTATTGAGTGAAGACATTTCAATGCTCTTTTGGGCATAATCTAGACCATAGATAATGCTTTCTTCGCTAAGCTTAAGCAAGTCCTTAATTGTTGCACCCCCGCCACATCCGACGTCAAGAATCGTCATATGAGGCTGGTATGTTATTGTATGTAAGCCAAAAGCGCGTAATGGAGCATGGCTGACATTCATGCGTTCAAGCATTTTTGCTCCTACTTCACCTACTGGCATTGCTGGATTTTCTTTCATATTACATTTCCTCCTGAAGGCATTATAGCACATGTCACAAAAGAAGAAACGTTTCTTGCAACCTGAAATACAAAGGTATATGATTGTGGAGAATTCATCAAGAATTCACAATCAATCCATACGATACACACAATAAATGAGGTGATTTTAATGAAGAAATTTACATTCAATGATGACAACACAGAAGAGAAAATTGAAGACCATGTTGATCATTATACTTATAGAGAAGAAGAAATGAGCCGTAAGGTGGGCAAGCGTACCCAGCATGAAACCATAAAACAAGAAAAACTAGAAGAAGAAAAGAAACAACCAGAAGAAGAAAATGAAGAACAGGAAACAAGAACTTCACGCAACTTTGGTCGTCGTGGCTCAAAGGGTTCCAAAGGCTTTAAAGGCAGCAAGGGGGCCAGAGGTAAACGCGGTAAAGCTGGTAAAGTCAAAAAATCACGCAGTATTTTCTCCACCCTATTCTTACTTTTACTCATTCTTGTTTTAGCTGGAGCCATAGCTGTTGGTGGTTATTATGCCTATGAATATTATTTATCCAATGAAGCTAAAGTGACAAATCTTGAAAACAAAGTCAAGGACTTAGGCAATCAGGCAAAAAACAAGGTTGTTGAAAAGAAAAATGAAATCACACAAAAAGAAACAACCAACAACAATACTGATGCTTCTACAAATAAATCCGATTCTTCTAACAGCAGTGAAGAATCAGATACAACAACGAAGCAAACAACAGATAATACTGACAGCAATTCATCTAATAGCAATACAAATACATCAACAGATCAGCAATGATCTCAGACTGTTGACAATCAAATGATTGTGGACAGTCTTTTTTGTATGGAGAATAGAAATATCAAGATGATACTTCATATATGGTATAATATATGCATGAAGGAGCTGATGTGGCATGGCTAAGAATAAGACTGAACAGAAGCAACAGTACATGATCTGTGCACTGCTTGATGACCTGGTCCCAGAGGACCACCTGGTAAGAAAACTTGATAGATATGTAGACTGGAGTTTTATCTATGATATCTGTGATCCGCTATATTCAAATAGAGGAACCAATAGAGTCGATCCTGTAA
>NZ_JNKU01000070.1 GCF_000702165.1 Sharpea azabuensis DSM 18934 | reverse complement strand
GATTTTATGTGTCGACAGTAGGGCTGAATACAGCAACTGTGGAGAAATATATCCGAGAGCAGGAGATGCATGACCAGATGGTGGACAAGCTGAGTGTCAAGGAATACGGCGATCCATTTTCAAACGCAACGAAGAGAAAAAGAAGCGAAAAAGGAAAAATAAAAGACAATAAAACAAAGTAGTAAAAAAGAAAAAAAGAATCCCTTTGAGGGATAGCGAGCGTCAAGAGCGGTAGCTTGAACGAAGTGAAAGCAAGCGCCTTTAGACGCGAGCAGGTATCATAGGCTTATAGCCGCAGTTCAAACCACGCCTTTTAGACGTGGTTTTGATTGTGATGTAAGTAGATATCTTGATTATTTTGGAAATTTGTTTTTTAATGGAGGGTGACGAAAATGAGAGGAGTATGATTATGGAAAGAGTTGTATTAGGTTTAAGCGGGGGCGTAGATAGTGCTGTTGCGGCTTATTTGTTGAAGGAAGCAGGTTATGAAGTCGTACCTGTCTTTATGCGTAACTGGGATTCACAGCTTAATAATGACTATTTAGGCAATCCAACAATAAATGATGATGTCTGTTCACAGGAAGTGGACTATGCGGATGCTAAAGCGGTGGCAGAGCATCTTGGCTTAGAATTAAAACGTGTTGATTTTATTAAGGAATACTGGGATCATGTTTTTACTTATTTCTTAGAAGAATATGCGAAAGGGCGTACACCAAATCCTGATATCCTCTGCAATAAAGAAATCAAATTCAAAGCCTTTCTTGATTATGCTTTCTCCATTGATGCAGACTGGATTGCGACAGGGCATTATGCCCGTATTGAACACCATCCTGATGGTGAAAGTGTTATGTTAAGGGGAGTTGACAACAATAAGGACCAGACCTATTTCCTTTGTCAGCTTAATCAGCATCAGTTAGAACGTGTCCTTTTCCCACTTGGTGATATCACCAAGCCAGAAGTGAGAAAGATTGCCTTAGAACAACAACTACCTGTCGCCAAAAAGAAAGATAGTACAGGTATCTGTTTTATTGGTGAACGTGACTTCAAAGCCTTCTTAAAGAACTATATTCCTGCTAAGCCAGGTAAGATGGTTGATATTGAAACAAAGCAGGTCATTGGTGAACACCAAGGCATTATGTATTATACAATTGGACAAAGAAAAGGTCTGAATATTGGTGGTAAGGGTGGTCCTTGGTTTGTCTGTGGAAAGGATTATGACCAGAATATCCTCTATATTGCCCAGGGGGATCAGAATAAGTGGCTGATGAGTGACGGCTGCAGTGTGACGGATGTCAACTGGATCAGTGGCAAACCACCAGTAGGTGAATATGACTGTACCGCAAAGTTCAGATATCGCCAGAAAGATAATGAAGTCTCTATTCATTTCAATGAAGATGGTACGCTCTATTGTACCTTTAAGAACCAGGTCAAGAGTGTTACACCGGGCCAGGAAGCCGTCTTCTATCAAGGAGAAGTCTGTCTAGGAGGTGGCACAATAGACAAGGTCTATAAGAATAATGAGGAGATAACTTATCTATAATGCTCACATATACAGGAATGATTACCCGCATACGCTATTATAATGAAGATTCAAAGTTTATCGTGGCAACCTTTGAAGCCAATGAAGAGGTTACGCCCTTTACGATTACTGGCAATATGAGTTATGTTGAAAGTGATGAACGCTATCGGATTGAAGGGGAATTCATTCAGCATCCCCGCTATGGCAAGCAGTTTCAGCTAAGAGGCTATGAAGTCCTGTTAGCGGATGATCGTGAACGCATTATACGCTATCTCTCTTCATCTCTATTTAAGGGCATTGGGGAGAAGCAGGCAACAGCCATTGTTGATGCTTTGGGTGAGAATGCCTTAAAGATGATTAAGGAAGATGCTAGCTGTCTAAGAGGCATCAAGGGCATGAATGAAAACAAGATGAATGTCATTAAGCAAGTCATTGACAATCAATCCTATGATCAGCAAGTCCTTTCCTTCTTTATGGGGCATGGCATCTCAACACGTAATCTCGGCCTCATTCAAGGCTTTTATAAAGAAAGGACATTGGATGTCTTGCAGAATAATCCCTATCAGCTTATTGATGATATTGATGGGGTTGGTTTCAAGAGTGCGGATACACTTGCTAAAAAGCTAAACTTTGCTGCTGATCATCCTTATCGTTTAAAGGCAGCAGTTGCCTATGCCTTATTGGAACGTTGCTTTCAGACAGGGTCAACCTATGCCTATCTTGATGAAATCAAGAAAGCAGCCTTTCGCTTTGTGCCACAATTAACGTTGGAACTCTTTGATGAATATTTGCAGGAGCTTCTTGATGACTATAAGATCATTAAGGAAGATGAACGCTATTATCCCCATGATCTCTATGATTCAGAAATCACCATCTCATCACTCTTTAGGAAATTCTCTAATCTTCCTTTAGCTAACCTTGATGAAGAGCGACTAGAAAAACAAATAAGCCAAGTTGAAGAACAGCTTGATATTACCTATGATAAAACCCAAAAAGAAGCCATCGCTTCCTTCATGCGTCATCCTGCAACAATTCTTACTGGGGGACCAGGGACGGGCAAGACGACAATCGTCAAAGCCATCCTGCGCATTTTTAAAAGCTTCTATCCTGATGATCGCATTGATCTTGTAGCACCAACTGGCAGAGCAGCTAAAAGATTAAGCGAATTGACTGGCCTTGAAACAGCGACTATTCATCGCTTGCTCAAATGGGATATGCATACGAATACATTTGGAATCAATAGCGGCAATCCGCTTTCTACCCGTCTGCTAGTGATTGATGAGTTCTCAATGGTGGATAGTGTGCTCTTTGCGAAACTTCTTGAAGCAAGTGTTCATGTCAATAAGATTCTCTTAATTGGTGATGACCAGCAATTACCTTCTGTTTCACCAGGTAATGTCCTTGCCGATATGATTAAGAGTCATCTTGTCCCAGTTATTGAACTCAACAAGATCTATCGCCAGGAAGAGGGCAGTGGTATTGTCACGTTAGCCCATGAACTACGCAATGATGTTTATGATGAAGCTATCTTTAGACAATACAATGATATTCATTTTATCAGTGTTCCTAATTATGAAGTTGTTGGTGAAGTGCTTGATATTGTGAAATCCTATATCGATGATGGCTATGAAGACAAAGATATTCAGGTTCTTTCACCTATGTATCAAGGTGTTGCCGGTGTCGATGCCTTGAATGAAGCCTTGCAGTCCCTGCTTAATCCACCTTCTCCTCTCAAGGAGGAATTGAAAGTTGGTGCGCGCATATTTAGAGTGGGCGATAAGATACTTCAGCTAAAGAATCGTCCTGATGATGAGGTCTTTAATGGTGATATTGGAACATTGGTAGAAATTATCAAAAAGACACCAGGTCATCCAAGCAATACAATTGTCTGTGATTTTGATGGTGTTCTTGTGGAATATATTGATGGTGATTTCAATGTCATTACCCATGCCTATTGTATGACGGTTCATAAATCACAGGGTAATGAGTTCCCTGTTGTCATCATGCCTGTTCTTTCCGACTTTGGCATCATGAATCGCAAGAATCTGCTTTATACAGGCCTTTCAAGAGCGAAGAGTGCACTTTACTTGCTTGGTTCAACCCAGATTTTCAAAACAGCTATTAGCCGTAAAGATGATTTTATTGTCAGAAGAACGACGCTCGCTAATCGCATGAGTGATGAAATGGTGGGCATATCGTTTGATGAATTTGAGTAGGAATTGTGAATAAGTGGTTCTATCTTAGCAATCTATTAAGTTTATCTTCATAATTTACACAATCTTAACATTTCCTTAAGTATTGCTTGATATTTATCATTTTCTTTTGAACTATAATGAAGGCAAAGGAGAAGATAAGTATGGAGATTTCGAATTGGTTATCTTTGGCAGGTGGGCTTGCTTTATTCCTCTTTGGGATGACTGTTTTGTCTGATTCGCTCGAAGAAGCAGCTGGATCTAAACTTAAGGATATATTAGAAAAACTGACAAATAGTAAACTCAAAGCGGTACTAGTAGGCATCGGCGTTACAGCTGCCTTGCAGTCATCAAGTGCAATGACTGTCATGCTCATTGGTTTTATGAATGCCGGCTTAATGAACCTACAAAGATGTATCTGGGTTGTCATGGGTTCCAATATTGGTACAACCATAACAGCACAGATGATTGCCATTAACGTAGGTGCCATTGCGCCAGTCTTTGCGGTTGTTGGTGTCTTTATGCATATGTTTGCATCGAAGAAGAAGACAAAAACAATCGGTACACTCTTAACAGGTTTTGGTGTTCTCTTTATGGGCTTGTCTATGATGAGTGATGCAATGGAACCATTGCAGAAATCAAAAGCCTTTCTTCATCTGATGACAACATTATCCAACCCGCTGCTTGCGATTGCATTTGCAGCTGCCTTCACAGCTTTGATTCAATCATCAGGAGCTGCTATTGGCATCCTTCAGACGTTGGCTATGAAGGGGTTGATTCCTTTCCATACAGCTGCCTTTATGGTTTGTGGCTTGAATATTGGGACATGTATTACGGCCGTGCTTGCAAGCATGAGTGGTGATCGTCGTCCAAAGCGTATTGCTGCTTTCCATGTGCTCTTTAACTGCATTGGGACATTAATCTTTGTGGGCATTATTGCCTTTACACCAATCTTAAGCATCGTTCAGTCTTTCAGTGTGAATGCAGCAAGTCAGATTGCTAACTTCCATACCATCTTTAATATCGGTACAACATTCTTGTTGTTGCCTTTTGATAAGATATTGTTGAAAGTCATCTATAAGATTATTCCAGAAAGAAGCGAAGAAGCAGGCGCTTATGTAACTGACGCACTACCTCGTACAAGTGCATCATTTATTGAATAGAATTGAGAAAAGCATGGGGCAAAATAGTATGATCTCTTAAAGAAAGACAGTACAAATACATAAAATGTACTGCCTTACTTTTAAGGGACCATATTACTTATTTTCCTCCTTTTCTCTTCTTACAATAAGCTTAGAATGTTATTTTATTAAAATAACGTTCTAAGCTTATTATTTTCTAATTAAATAATTGATATGAATATATATGTAGGGAACAATTCTAATATCAGTAGGAACACTCGGAGAAAATTATATGAATAAAAAAGTTAAGAATATGTTCTAATCAACCCAAAATTATTTTTTCAATTGAATGAAAATGATTGTATTGTTTTTAATAATATAGTTATAATTATTTTAGGGAATATAATTTTTAGGAGGTCATTTCATGTTAAGAAAAATTATAGCTATATTTATTTCATTATTGATTGCATCAGAAGGAGTACAAATATCCACAAGCTCTGTCCTTGCACGATAAAACATGGGGGAAGCTATACCGACAAACACGTATAGAGTAATAAACAAAAAAAGCATGGGAACAACATATGGTAGCTATATGACTTTAGCGGAACGAACACAACCCGTAGATCATAAAGCAGTTTTGACAGCTTCAGGAACAAAAAGAGCAACCTCATCTTTTTCATATTCTTCTACTTTTTCTTCCTCAATAAGTTCAGAGTCAATTTCCAGCGCCATAGCAAAAACTGTTGGATTTCAAAAATCAGTAGGAATTGATATCTCGGCTTCATACAGTATTGAAGTTCCAGCATATAAAAAAGCTTACATTAAAGCAAGAAGAAAATACTCAACATACAAGGGAACGCTGCAAAGAGCGTATAAAACTGATTATGGAACAACTCTTTGGCTGACAGAAAAAACGGTATATGCTAGAAAACCAGCCAATTCATTAGATTTCAAATCAGCCATTTATTAAGGAGATCACGATGAATAATAAAGGAATTTTAGTACATCTAGCCTCTACTTCATTTTTAATAGCAACAATGGTATTTTTAACAAAATACATCACTATTGCTATCTATGCATATAACTCTCATGAAACCAATTTCTCAAATTTCTATGATTATATGTCTTTTCAACTTGATGAATTAACAATTATCAGCGGTGTGTTTTTTATTTGTGGAGTTTTACTAGCTTTTCTTGCACTAAAGAAAAAAGATTAAAATAAAAAAGACGGACTTTTGATATGATATGACCCCTGTCAAGTAGACAGTGGAAATATCCAAAATAACTACCAAGCAAGGTCAATTATATTGGCGCTTTAAATAATCGTGGGGTTTGACGAATTTCGCTTTAAGAAATCGTGGGGTCTTAGCTGACAAATTTTAAATTCGCTTTAAAAAACTGT
>NZ_JNKU01000069.1 GCF_000702165.1 Sharpea azabuensis DSM 18934 | reverse complement strand
CCGAAATCAAGGGATCGCCAAGTTCTGTGTTCGGTTGTAGAATCATAGCCGCTACATTTCTTTCCACAGACGGGACAGCGAGACTTTTGTCCTTTGGTGACATCGACTTGAATGAAAACAGAAGAAGAGATTCGATCAAACTCCACATTTTTGATCTTGATACAATTGACATTGAGGATAGATTTTAGTAATTTTTTAAGTGCCATATGGTATTCCTTTCTAAGTTTGGACGCTATAGAAAATACCATATGGTTTTTTATTTATTAAATCCTTCAATAATCACCGATAACTAAAGGAGATATTCATCATTTTTTATAACAATCTATCCACACATAGTGCAGAAGAGCCAAAAATAGTGAAATTTATTTACTTTTTGGTATAAGGGACTTATAAGTTAGGAGGTAGGGAATATGATTAAAGTGATTTTAACGAATGAGAAATTGAAATACATTACAGCAATCGAAAAAAATAGGTTTAAAATCTCTAGTGTAAAGCTTCCTAATACTGTAGCAAATAGGCTTAGAAAGAATTCTAAAAAGAAGAGCTCATATGCATCAACAAAAATAGAAGGAAATCCTCTTTCAAAACAACAAGTAGATGAGGCTATTGAAAGTGATGAAAGAAAACATTTCTTGAAGCCAGAACAAGAAGTACGCAATTATTTTCTAGCTCTTAATTTTTAGAGGAGAAAGCAAAGAAGAAGGTTCTTTTCAATCAAATTACTGATTTGATTGTGGGCAATTAATTAGATAATGCTAAACTTTGATCTTTTGCCGGTATTTAGTTCACAAGCCTTTTGGTTCTTGATATAATCTACTTGCCAAACCAATTTAAATAGCAGACGGTCTGCTGAGCAGGAGAAGATGCTTCTGGTCAGCCAGTTTTTCATTTGGTTTGGCGACTGTCTGCAAAAACTGGTTGACCCGAGGCATTTTTTTGTGAATATGCATGACTTAATTGTTATCAAGAAAATAATTGAAAATCTTTACCCAGATGAAGCTTACATTTTGTTAGATGAACTTGAGGCTAAAGAAAAATCAACTCTATCTAATGATATCATGCTCCATAAGGAGGCTTTTGGAAAACCATCATGCCCATTTTGTCAAAGTAATAACGTTGTAAGAAAAGGTAAAAGATTGGGCAAGCAGACCTTCTACTGTAAAAAATCGTGAGAAATACTTCACATATTCTACAAATACCGCTGTTGATTCATCAAAATCTGTTTACAAAACCTGGATCTCATTTATTCATTACACAATAAAGGGAATGACACTTGCCAATATAGCTGATGAAATCCATGTATCACAAACAACAGCATTCAATATGCGACATAAGTTGTTTAAGGCTATTGCTCATATTAGAGACTCCACCCTTTTAAGTGGACAAATTCAGCTTGATGGCAAGTTTGTCCCTATGAATTTCAAGGGAACAAAATCTGAAAATATGCCTAGACTTTCTAAAATGCGAAGTTCAAGAAGCAAGACGCCTTTAGCTCATAAGGTGTGTATCATGACTGCAATTGATTCCGATGACCATATCTTCATGGAAATAACAGGAGTTGGTGAAGAAACAAATGAAATGATGCATGTATTTGATGGGCGAATCGCTCCTGGATCATTACTTGTTACTGATGGTAAATTTGCCTTTGAAACATATGCTAAGAATAACAATCTGAATATAGAGATAGTAAAATCCTCAAAGTTTACTAATGAACATGATTTTAACTTAGCTGAAGTCAATGGTTTACATTCTCAATTAGATATATTTCTAAAGAGATGCAGAGGTGTATCAACTCGACATTTGCAGGGTTATCTCACCTGTTTGTATTAGCCAAGTATTTAGGATATGCATTTAAAAAGTCTAAAGATAAAGATGTATACTCGTTTAACCATTATATACCCGAGAAGGCTAAGACGCTGGTAAGGGATATTTGCAAAACTCCTCTGCCAGTCGATGTAAATGAAGCTTATAAGGATTTCGACAAAAGACCCAATCCTCATTTTAAATAGTGAACGATTAAATTGTACTAAATGTTATCAGTAATTTGATTGAAAAGAACCAAGAAGAAAGAAAAGTTTTAAAAAAAACTTATTTTAACTGTAAATGATATTTAGTACTAAAGATTTTTGAGAACATGAATAGTGTGGATATCATATTTCTTTAAGATGGTGATGGTTTGTGCATTGATGACTTCACCAGGAACAATGGGCAAAATGGCAGGAGGGCAGCCAATATGACATCTTACACATATACGACCAATACTATTTTCATCAACATTGATTTCTTCTTCTAAGGCAAAAAGTAATTCATAAGGCTGATATTTCACTTCAGGAAGAGCTGTTTTCATGCTTATTGTTTCATTTTTAAGATAGGCTTCATGATGGGATAATGAGGCAAAGGCATCATAAATACGACTTAGATCTTCATCACTATTAAATGGCGTCAACATCAATACGACAAAGTCAGGATCCGCATATTCACATTCAATCTGATGACTAGTAAGATCAGTCATCAGGGATTGTCCTTGATGGGGTACGGATAGGGTAATTTTTAAGGGTTCACTCTCTCTTAAATGAAAGCCTAATGCTTTGATATCTTGTTTTAACTTGCTTACTTTGTATACAAAATGCTTATAGGCATCAGGATGGTCAATGAGCCATTTATTGACATGATCCATTGACTCCAAGATGAGATAGGAAGGGCTTGTTGAACCAAACATGACACTATAATCTCTGATATTGCTTGCTAGCTTGAGAAGAGTTTGTGGGGCATGTTGACTTATATGAAGATAAGCTGCACCCGTGAGAGCAGGTAAGGTTTTATGCGCAGAATCAGAGACAAGATCAGCACCAGCATCAATAGGGTGAATGTAAGGTTTATCTATGAATTTAAGATAAGCACCATGCGCATTATCAACAAGTAGAATCATATGATACTGATGACATATTTCAGCAATCGCCTTGATATCCAAGATATTACCAAGATAATCAGGACTTGTTAGATAAAGAGCACAAGGTATTGTCTCTAAAGAAGAAAGTGTTTGTTCAAGTAAAGCAGGGGTTATTCTACATTCACATAATGAATCATGATCAGTGCTTTCTAACCATTTGATATCAAATCTTAATAGCTGTGATGCATGGATGAATGTTTTATGGGCATTACGTCCGGCAAGGATCGTTGGGTGATCGGTGTTGTTTTGGTGATGGTAGGCGCAAGCTAGGGCACACATTGTTTTGATACACTGTGAAGAGCCGCCTGCTGAGTAATAGGTATGATAGGAATCAAATAGTGATGTTGCAGTCTCTTCACTTTGAAGAAGAATGCCTTCTGCTTCATAGAGTGAATCAGCACCGGTAATTTCAGTTAGATCATGGGAGTAGATGATATCCTGTTTGGCTGTTGGAGCTATTCCTTTATGTCCAGGCATATGGGCACGTACAGTATTGCTTTGATTATATGCTTCGATAAAGTCGGCTACTGGTGTATATGTTTTAGGAACTTTTTTCATGCTAAACATCCTTTCATTTGTTTATTCTTATTGAAAACTACCAAAAGAAAAGTCTTTTGGTAGTCTGCTTTGATATTTTACTTTCCTGAAGTACAATCCTCAGATGAGCAATCACCACAGTCATCATCAGCTAAATTACCTTCACCAACTGAGAAGTTCGCCGATGTATAACCATGTCTTACTGAACCATCAATGCCTTCTAAGTCTTCAGCAACCTGCAACATGATGGCGCATTCCATTCTCTTACGGAATAATTCACATCCATATTCATAGATGCCTTTTACGCTACCAGTCGCATGATAGGCATTGGCAGCACAACCACCTGAACAATAAAGCTTAGCCCAGCAATCCTGACAGTCAGGTCGTGCATAGGCATTACAGCAACGGAAGTCTTCCTGAATTTCATGATTTGTAACACCTTCATAGATATTACCTAATTTAAATTTCTCTTCACCAACGAACTGATGACAAGGGTATAAGTCACCCCAAGGTGTTACGGCCATATATTCTGTACCTGAACCACAGCCTGATATTCTCTTGTAGATACATGGCCCTGATTTTAAGTCAATCATATAATGGTAGAAGGTAAAACCTCTACCTTCACGATCACGTTTTAACATTTCTTTTGCGAGTATTTCATACTGTTCTTTGAGAATTGGTAAATCTTCTTCTGTTAAGGCAAGAGGATCACCAGGTTTAGAAACAACAGGTTCCATTGATAATTCAGTAAAGCCAAGATCAGCCATATGGAAGATATCTTTTGTGAAATCAGTGTTGGCATGGGTGAAAGTGCCACGTATGTAGTAGTTCTTTCCACCACGTGCTTTAACGATTTTTTGGAATTTTGGCACAATCTGATCATAGCTGCCATTTCCTTTATAGTCAACACGTGTACGATCATGGACTTCCTTACGTCCATCTAAGGAAAGAACAACATTGCTGATCTCCTTATTACAAAAATCAATCATATCATCATCAATGAGCATACCATTTGTCGTAACAGTGAAACGGAAATGTTTACCTGTTTCTTTTTCTTTTGAACGCGCATAGGCTACAACCTGTTTACATACATCCCAATTTAAAAGTGGTTCACCACCAAAGAAGTCAACTTCCAAGTTACGGCGTGTACCTGAGTTTTCAATCAAGAAATCAATAGCCCTTTTACCAACTTCAAAGCTCATCAATGCTCTTTCACCATGATATTTACCCTGGCTTGCAAAGCAGTATTCACAATTTAAGTTACAAGTATGGGATACATGTAAACATAATGCTTTAATGACGCCAATATTTCTTTTCTTGAATTCCCCGGCAAGTGGTTCATATGTGTCAGGGGTAAATAATTTGTGATTATTCTTTAAAGTTGTAATATCTTCAATACAAAAGCGAATATCTTCAGGAGTCACATCCGGCCTGTCACCATATTTCTCCATCATTGCATTCACAATTTCCTGTTCATCGTGATCAGGATACATTGCGATGATGTCATATGCAACATCATCAACAGAATGTACTGAGCCTGAACAAGTATCAAGAACAATATTATAATTGTTCAATTTATATTGATGTACCATTTATCATTCACTCCATTTATTCATTCATTTCTATTAAGACAATAAAAGAACCGCCTAAAAGGCGGTATAAGAAATTTGCCTAAAGACAACTATTACTTAGTCTTTTCACACTGCTGATTAGCAACGCCGCAGCTTGTTTTACAAGCACTCTGGCATGAAGTCTGGCATTCACCACATCCACCAGTCTTAGCGCTTGCACAAAGGTCTTTAGTTTCAAGTGTTTTAATTCTTTTCATAATGAGTATCCTCCAAATCCTTGAATTCTCTTTATTTACGAGAATTGTAGCACATTCTAATATTCTAGACAATACACAACTTAACCTATCGTAAAGAAAGACATTAAATATTAGCACTTAACATGAACTCACTTTTCATTTTTCTAATCATGGAATTTATCACAATAACTGATGACAGCAATTGAACAAGAACATTCAAAGCCTTAAAGATAGGACTTTGTAATACTTTTTGTCTTTATAAGTGGTGAACTTAGTAAGTAAGAATTTTAATTGAATTCATTGATGATTCATCTATCAACAAGATTGCAGTAATTGGCACTATCAATTCTTGAGAGAAAAATATAATATGTTACTTAGTGTTAAAAATGAATCAATAAAAGATTGGAGATTGTATGAATATTAAGGAATATAAAATACTACTTGTGGATGATGAGAAAGACATCCTCAACCATATAAAACAAGAACTTCTAAGAGAAGGTTTCTATAGAGTCATAACAGCTAGGAGTACTCAAGAGGCTAAGACGTTGTTTATGGCTGAAAAGCCTCAATTGCTGGTATTGGATATTATGCTGCCAGATGGAGATGGCTATGAAATATTACAATTTGCAAGAAGACATGTAGATGTTCCAGTCATCTTTTTAACAGCTAAAGATGAAGATGTAGATAAGCTTGTTGGGCTTGGATTAGGGGCTGATGACTATATCACAAAGCCTTTTTTAATGAAGGAACTGATCTATCGCATTTCAGCAATATTAAGACGAGCATATCAATTTGATCACCAAAAAGATTTCAGTTTTCAATTAGGTGAGGTGGAGATTGATTTCTCACAAAATCTTATTATTAAGGATTCACAAAGTATTGGCATGACAGCTACAGAAAGAGCCATCTTAAAAAAATTATATGAAAACAAGAATCGTGTCGTGACAAAAGATGCCATCGCCCAAACTATTTGGGGTGAAGAAATGGATGGTAATGAACAAAGCTTAATAATGCATATAAGAAGAATTCGCAAGAAGATTGAAGTGCATCCATCAGAACCTCAGCATTTAATCACTATAAAGGGAATTGGCTATAAGCTAAAAGTCTAGTAGGAAGATTATGAAAAATATTGTAAAAAGATACATCAAAATGATATGACCCCTGTCAAGTAGACAGAGAAAATATCCAAAACAACTACCAAGCAAGGTCAATTAGATTTGGCCTTGTTTTTTTATTGTTGTGCTTGCGCCTGGTGTTTTGCTTTGCTCTTCTCAATCCCTTCCCAGAATCGTTCTATT
>NZ_JNKU01000068.1 GCF_000702165.1 Sharpea azabuensis DSM 18934 | reverse complement strand
CAAGGATACAATAGAGAAAGAATTAAAAGCCTGGTTGTCATGGGCATGTCGAAGCAAGCTGAAACCATTTGTGGAACTGAGCAAAAAAATCAGGCGTCATAAAGACGCCATTATCGCAACGGTAAGACATGGCTTATCGAATGCAAGGATTGAATCGACCAACAACAAGATCAAAGTGTTGATACGGAAGTCTTATGGATTTAGGAACATACAGAATCTGATTGATATGATCATGATCGTATGTTCCGATCTTTACCATGGGATCAAGTTACCCTATGAACTTCGATGATTCTACCCACACATAGTGCAGAAGCCTCTTTTTTTTTCACAATTAATCTAAAAAAGAAATACGTGTTAAAGAGAAGCAGCTAGGATTAAAGTCGTAATATAATATGCTCATACAAATAATATTTTTGGCAAGTATTCATCATTATTTCATCTCATTTACTTTTACTTTATTTATTATAAATTCTACCACTAGATATCACACTGTTAAGTGTAAGATTTACTTCCTGACATCATCAGCTGAACTGGAATTTAAAATTCCAGTTCAGTAGCATAGTGTGCTTGGCATGGCACTAATTCAGTCGGAGCCAAACTAGCCACAGGTAGTTACCGCCAAGTGTAGCGTATCACAAGCCGGTATCAGTGATGATATGGGTGAAGGAAGTGGTGTAGCGATTCCTTTGTGCGTACGTACAGAAACTTAATCAGGCTAAATGGTGGCTAAGGTTGCTTTACAAACCGAAGTCCGAAAGGTAAACGTAAAACAAAGACAGTAAATCAAGGCGCAGTCAAGGAAAGAGGATTAGTGAATTACCCCGGGGGGCCTTGCGGGCAGTCAATCCCCTTGAGTACTATCTAAGATAGCCTGAAGTAATCATGTAAATGTAGCGCCGTATACGCGAACCGTACGTACGGTGCAATGAGAGGGGCGAAGATTAATTTCTTCCCTCTACTCTATTAGTTAATAAAAATCACTTGACAACGCTTACATAAAAAGTATAATTATAGCTGTAAATTAATTGAGATCTCAATTGGGGTGTTACTTTAGAGGCATGACCAAATTGAAAAAAGTTCTAATGCTTTTTTTGATTTGGTTTTATTTTGTCTGATTGGGGGTGGAATGATTGATAGCTAAAAAATTCCTCAATAATAATTCATTGGTTGCTGTTGATAACGAGGGTAATGAATATGTATTATTAGGAAAAGGAATATCATTTAGTGGAAAAATTGGTGAGCAGGTCGATGATTCAAAGATAGAGAAGATATTTGATGCAAAAGAGAAATCAAAACTTGAAGCATTAGTAGAAAATATCCCTCAACAATACTTTGATTTGGCAGTGGAAATTATTGATTACGTAGAGGCGCAACTAAATACCAAGTTAAATAATATTATTTATATTACATTAACTGATCATGTTGCTTATTTAAAAGAGAGATATAATCAAGGATTAATTATCGCTAACTCATTGAAACAGCCAATCAAAAGATACTATAAAAAAGAATTTAAGGTTTCTAGGAAGATAGTAGAGTTGTTGGAAGATGAGTTTGATATCGAATTAAATGATGATGAGGTTGCATCTATTGCATTACATATAATTAATGCAGAGCAGGATGATAGTACTATACACGACAGTATGACAATGATCAAATATGTAGAACAAATTATGCAAATTATTAGATATCAAACAAATATGGATATTGATCAAGATGATCTCGATTATCAACGCCTTCAGAATCATATTGAATTTTTCTTACAACGTGTTATCCATGGAGAAAAGCAATCAGAGTCACCTCTATTTGACATGGTCGTTAAAAGCTATCCTGAAGCTTATCGTATTGCATTGAAAGTTAGTAAGTATGTAGAAGAAAAGCTACATGTGGATATTCATGATGATGAATTAACGTATATGATTATTCATATACAAAGAATAATTGAACATAAGACATAAGTTTAGAATGTTACCTTAAGTGGGCAGGTCCTAATTATGTAATAGATGAGTCTATTTACAATAATTGGATCTGCCTTTATTTATTATATGGAGGAATATATGAAAGATTATACAGAATTAGCTCATTTTATCATTGAGCATGTAGGTGGAACAGAAAATGTAAAAGCTTTAACACATTGTGTTACGAGATTAAGATTTATTTTAAAAGATGAAAGTATTGCTGATACTAATGCGCTTAAGAATAATGATGAAGTACTTGACGTTATCCAAAAAGGTGGTCAGTATCAAGTTGTTATCGGAAATCATGTCGAAGACGTTTACGATAAAGTTATTGAAGTAGGAAAATTTGTCAATGATAATTCATCTGATGATACTAAGAAGCAAGGCATCTTTAACAAATTTGTATCAATAATTTCAGGTATATTCAATCCTTTATTAGGTTTGATGTGTGCTTGTGGTATCATCAAAGGCTTATCAGTTTTTATTGCTGCGTTAGGTCTAATAAGCAATAAATCTGGTACTTATATTATTATTAATTCAACTGGTGATACAGTATTCTATTTCTTCCCTGTATTCTTAGGATATACAGCAGCTGAAAAATTTAAAATGAATAAATTTGTAGGTGCTGCAATTGGGACAGCACTTGTACATCCAAATATTATTGCATTAAAAGGTGCTGCGCCATTATTTGCAGTTTTAAAAGGAACAATCTTCCAGTCCAATGTCACAACCACATTTGCTGGTATTCCAGTAATTATGATGAGTTATGCAAATACAGTAATACCAACAATCCTAGCTGTATTTGTGGCAAGTAAATTTGAGAAATTCTTCAAAAAGATTGTGCCAAGTGTTATTAAATCTTTCTTTGTTCCTGCATTAACTTTATTATGTGGTGTCATCATTACTTTGTTAATTGTTGGTCCAGTTTCAGTATGGATTTCAGATGCTCTTGGACATTTATTCTATTTCTTACATGATTTATCACCAATGATTACAGGATTAGTCGTTGGATCTACTTGGCAGATACTTGTAATGTTTGGTGTTCATCAAGGTATAACACCAATCATGATTAATAATATTATTGCAAATGGTTATGATAATGTCATTTGTTGTATGCAAGCAGTACCTTTTGTTACTTGTGCAGTAGTATTCGCTGTTTATCTTAAAACAAAAGATAAAAAATTAAAAAAGACAGCTTTACCCGCAGCAATTTCAAGCTTCTTTGGTGTAAGTGAACCAAGTATCTATGGTGTTACGTTACCTCTTAAAACACCTTTCATTATTACGCTTGTTTCTTCTGGTATTGGAGGTGCAATTATGGGTGCATTAGGTTCTACTATGTATACTATGGGAGGTATGGGCTTATTTGCATTCCCAGCATATATTAATCCTAAAAAGGGATTTGATATGTCTTTCTATGGAACTATTATTGCTGTTGTAGTGGCTATGGTTATTGGTTTTGTAACGACATTTATTGTATATAAAGATAAAAATTCAGAAAATGAAGCAACAACTGAGAAAAAAGAAGAAGATATTGAAGAATTCATTACGCAAGAAGTATTCTCATCACCGGTTAGAGGGAATGTTATTCCACTTGCTGAAGTTAAAGATGAAGTATTTGCATCAGAACTAACAGGTAAAGGTGTTGGAATTATTCCTGAAGAAGGAAAAATCTATGCACCAGCAGATGGTAAAGTCACAATGTTATTTAAAACGAATCATGCAATTGGTTTGAAAACAAAATCTAATGCTGATCTTCTTATTCATATTGGTATTGATACGGTTAATCTAGAAGGTAAAGGATTTACGGCAGTAGTGAAAGAAGGAGATGTTGTCAAAAAAGGAGATTTATTAATTGAATTTGATAAAGAATTTTTAAAGGCTAATAACTATGATGATACTGTTATTTTCGTGGTTACAAATACAGATCAATTCCAGGATGTTTTAGTTGGTAATGAAAAAAAAGCTGATTCACAATCAGAATTGTTAGCCGTCGCTGTTTAAGGAGTTGTATAAAATGCGTACAGTCATGATTATGTTTGATACATTAACAAGAAACTATTTATCAAACTATGGATGTGATTGGGTTAAGACACCTAATTTTCAACGATTAGAAGATTATTGTTGTAAATTTGATAACTTTTATGCCGGTAGTATGCCATGTATGCCAGCAAGACGTGATTTACATACAGGAAAGTATAATTTCTTGCATCGCAGCTGGGGTCCACTAGAACCATTCGACTTTTCAGCTATTAATACATTAACAAACAACAATATCTATACACATCTATGTACTGATCATTCTCATTATTTTGATGATGGTGGATGTACTTATCACAATAGATATTCTACTTGGCAAGGTTTTAGAGGTCAGGAAGGAGATCGCTATATGCCAAGACTAGGAATGATTAATCCTAATCAAGATAAGCATCAGAAAATAGGCGTTTCTCCAAATCAAAACTATGCCAATATGGTAAATATTAAAGACGAAAACGATTATTCATCAGTAAAAACAATTGATGCTGGTATATCATTTATTGATCATTATCATGATACTAGTAATTGGTTCTTACAAGTAGAATGCTTTGATCCACATGAACCGTTTAATGTACCACAAAAATATAGAGACTTATATGATCTTGTTGATGATGTAGAAACAAATTGGCCACCCTATATGCCAGTGGATGATGATATCGATCTAATGAAATTAAGGAAAGAGTATGCATCATTAGTAAGTATGTGTGATTATCATCTTGGTAGGATACTTGATAAGTTAGATGAATATAATATGTGGGAAGACACAATGGTAATTGTTAATACAGACCATGGTTTCTTGCTTGGTGAACATAATTATATTGGAAAGAACTTCTGGCCTATGTATCAGGAAGTATCACATATCCCATTTTTCCTTCATGTCCCAGGAATAAAGCCTCGAATTATAAGGCAACTTACTAGTACAGTAGATATAGTTCCTACGTTACTTGATTACTTTGATATTGAAATACCCGATGATCTGGATGGCAAATCTTTAATCCCTGTATTAACAGGCAATACGAAAATTCATGATTATGTGATCTTCGGTGTTCATGGCGGTTTTGTCAATATTACAGATGGTAGCTATGTGTTTATGAAAGCCTCTTGTACAAAGGAAAATGATCCAGTTGCAGAATGTACAATGATGCCAACAAATATGAGAAACTTCTTTTCAGAGAGTATTCTCAAAACAGCACAGCTAGAAAAGGGAGATAGATATAGTAATCAACTACCATATTTAAAATTTATTAATAAAACTAACTATTTGGATTCATATAGTTTTGGAGACTTATTATTTGATATCACAAATGGTGAAAAACAAATCATTGATGATCAGGTTGCCCAAAAGTATAAGAATCTTCTTATGAATATAATGATGAAACTAGAAGCACCTAAAGAAGAATTTGAAAGACTAGGTTTATAGGAGGTAAGCCCATTGAAATCCATCAATTTTTTAATCAAACCGGTATCATCTATGTGTCAGTTTTCATGTAAATACTGTTTTTATAAAGACGTTAGTTCATATCAATCGAACCATGAAGAATCTGTTATGTCTTATGAACTGGCTAAGAAAATCATTTCTGAAGCAATGACTCATACAGAACCAGGAGTAAATATTAATTTTGGATTTCAAGGTGGCGAACCAACTTTAGCGGGTATTGAATATTATAAGAATTTTGTCAAATTAGTTGATGAAATGAAATCACATCAAAAAGTGCATTACTCTCTACAAACAAACGGTTATTTAATAAATGATGAATGGTGTAAATTTTTTAAAGAAAATCATTTTCTAATTGGCATCTCATTGGATGGGTTTAAAGATAATCACGATTACTATAGACTCATCTCAAAAAATCCAACTTATGATACTGTTTATAAGGCAATTCAAAAACTAGATGAGTATGGTATACCATTCAATATTTTAACAGTTCTCACAAAATCACTATGTAAGAGACCAAAAGAACTTTATGAGTTCTATAAAAAAGAAAATTTTGAATATATCCAGTTTATACCTTGTATAGATGATATTAATAATAAAACACCTTATGCCACAAGTGGTTATTTATTAGAACAGTTTTACAAAAAGTTCTATATAGAATGGTTACGTGATTTAAATCATCAGAATATGCATATTTCTCTATTTGATGACTTATTGAATATTTTAAATGGACAATTACCTTTAAAATGTGGTGCATTGGGGATGTGTCAACCTAACTTTATTGTTGAATCAAATGGTGATTTTTATCCATGTGACTTTTATGCAATTGATCAGTATAAAATGGGGAATATTCTAGATGCATCTCTTGAAGATTTAAGTTTGAATAATAATTATCGATTATTTAATTCGTTTGATAATACATTGCATAATACATGTAAGAATTGTAAATATAGAGGTATATGCAATGGTAATTGTAAAAGAATGCGCTATTTGTTTGTGAATGGGCAAAAATGTAATTATAGAAATTTTCTCGAATTTTTTATAATAGAAATAAAAAAAGAAATGAATAGGAGGTAAATGTGTGCGAAAAAAATTATTAACATTATTTCTTTCAACATTGTATTTAAGTGCATTTACCTTTGGTGGCGGTTATGTCATTGTTACGCTGATGAGAAAGAAATTCGTCGGGCAGTTACATTGGATTGAAGAAGATGAAATGCTTGATCTCATTGCCATTGCGCAGTCTGCACCTGGTGCTATTGCAGTCAATGGAGCCATTGTCGTTGGATATAAAATTGCTGGACTCCTTGGTGTCTTTGTGGCTGTGATCGGGACAATCATTCCTCCCTTTACAATCATCTCTCTAATTTCTGTCATCTATGAAATCATCAAAACGAATACAGTCGTAGCCTTGATGCTGCAAGGAATGCAGGCAGGCGTTGGTGCTGTCATTGCATCGGTATGCTTTGAGATGGGAGCTGGAATCTTGAAGGAAAAGACAATCATTTATCCTGTCATTATGGTTGGATCATTCGTAGCTAATTATATTTTTAATGTCAATATTGTCATTGTCATCTTATCATGCATCGGCATTGGACTAATAAGTGCCTTCATCAAGACGAAAGGAAGCGAGCAGTCATGACTTTATTACAGCTTTTCATCAGCTTCCTGCAGGTAGGCGCTCTGAGTTTTGGCGGAGGCTATGCATCCATGCCCCTCATTCAGGAACAAGTGATCAATGTGCATCACTGGCTGACAGTAAGTGAATTTACTGATCTGATATCCATTTCGCAGATGACGCCAGGACCAATTGCAGTGAATTCAGCAACGTTTGTAGGCATAAAGATTGCAGGAATACCAGGGGCTATTGTTGCAACGATAGGGTGCATCCTGCCATCAATACTGTTGGTAACGGTCATTTCTCATTTCTACCTGAAATACCGGAACTTATCATTACTGCAGGAAATACTGAAGATGCTGCGACCTGCCGTCGTATCACTGATTGCCACGGCTGGTGTTTCTATTCTCATCACGGCATTCTTTGGTGAATCAGGACTAATAATCATAAAGAATATCAAATATCAGATGATCGTCATATTCATTATATGCATGGTCATGCTGATGAAATATAAAATGGATCCTGTACTGGTCATGGTGCTAGC
>NZ_JNKU01000067.1 GCF_000702165.1 Sharpea azabuensis DSM 18934 | reverse complement strand
TTCTACGATTTCCACCCCTTTGTACCTGCAGAGTTCCTTTATGATTTCCTTAAGGTCTTTTCGATATTGACCATATATTTCTTTTCGTCTATACTTTGGTGTGAATACGATATGGTATGTGCAATACCATTTTGTATGCGATAGCGAATTGGCTTTATGAGCCATGAGACATCACCGTTCCTTTCTTTTTTAGCGGTAACTTGAACACTTACCATTATAGAAGGAACGGTGATGTTTTTGTATAACTGTCTTGCCATCCACCTGCATAGCAGGTGGTTTATTGTTTCACGTCCTACGTACGCTCAACTGTCTAAAGACTAGATACAAGCTTCGCTTGTACTACAATAAAACGCCGTGTTTATCGCAATTCATCCCCCCACCTCTATAGGTGGGGGATTTCTTGCTCACGGCGTGTTAAATAAAGAGTTTCATATTAGAATAGTCATTATCATTAAGCATGCTTGCAACACCACCAACTTCGACACTATCAAGCAGCTCTTCCTGAGTAATACCCATGATCTGGCATGCCGTAAGCTTGACACTCTGCTGAATGAGGTCTTCTAAGGAATAAAAATTTGTTTTTTTTCATGACAGAGCGAATCATTTTGGCACCCATATTCATCTTTGACAGTGCAAGTTTCTTTGTGCCTCTTGGCATCATTGCCCCAAACATCTTTGAAACCATATTCTTCTTCATTTTGACTTTTTCATTCAGACGACATGATGACTGTCCTTCTTTTTTCTAATTGATGCTTCAAAGCTTCCGGCCTGTGCTCCAGGCACTTATATCATTATAGAAACCAGGATCAGTTGCTGTGACATGAAGCACTTCGCCATATCCTCATCTAAAAATGCCATAACCTGATTGGTTTTTTCAACAAGATAATCCTGTATGCCACGATGCACAAGGTTCTCCACCATTTCTAAGCCAATAAATCCTCCCCCAATGACAACTGCACGTTGAACATGATACTTATCGATATAGTTATAGATATGATCCGTATCTGAAATATTCCATAGTGCCAATACATTTTCCCCTTCGAAGCCTTCCAATTGAGGATGTATAGGAGTGGAGCCAGTCAATATTAAGAGCTTGTCATACGTAAGCTCATAAGTCTCATTACTCTTTACAGTCACACTTTTCTTTTCAGGATTGATGGCAATAACTTCTGAATTTATACGAACATCAACATGATATTTACTTTCGATAGATTCTGGTGTGGATACAAAAAGGGCATGACGATCTTTAATAACACCACCAATATAATAAGGCAGACCACAATTCACAAAAGATACATAATAGCCCTTTTCCAACAAAATAATTTATGACTTCTCAGTCTTGCGATAGCAGTTGCTCCAGCAGCACCCCCCCAATAACGGCATAACGCTTTTTACTCACTTTCTTCCTTCGCAAATAAAGCTACAATAGTTCTCTTCACATCTTCATCAACTAATGAATACTGGATTTCTTGTCCCTTTCTCTCCATCTTCACGATGCCTTGATCTCTTAACTTACCAAGATACTGTGAAATACTAGATTGTAACATGGGCATACAATCCACAAAATAACTGACATTGCATTCTCCATGCAAATAAAGTTTTTTGACCATATATGGTCTTGCTGGATGAGCCAAAGCTTTAAGCTTATCAGCAAGAGCTCTTACTCTTTCATTTTCTTTATCCATTTTCCATCCTTTATATTTTAATATTTTTATCAAGTATAATAACCAAGCAAATATCTTGTGAATCCTCTGTTCACATCTTATAATAAAACAAAAACGAAAGGAGCCAATTAATGAAAAGAAAACATATTATTTCTCTCGTGATAATCATTGTCATTCTTATCGCTGCATTATATTATGGCGCAACTAGATATCTAGACATCACTATGGATAGTGATCGTTTCAGTATTTCCATGAATTCCCCAAAACAAGCTACTGTTCATAAGAATCTTGAAGCCTTTAGCAGCATCAATGTCAAGCTTAGTGAAGCTGATATCGAGCTTAAGAGCGGCAATACATTTGGTTTGTCCTACCATGGTAAAAAAGATGAAACTCCTACTGCCACAATAAAAGATGGAATGCTTACAATCAAAGAAAAACAGACACATTCTAATAGTCATTCCCATCCTGAATTAGTCATCACGTTACCTAGAAACCTCAACACGCTTGATCATGTCACTCTTGTTTCTAGTGATGGTGATATTACAATCGATACGATCAATAAGCTAAGCATTAATACATTGACAATGGAAAGCAGCAATGGCGATCTTGATTTGGAACAGTGTATTGTGAAAGATCTTGTAGCTACATCATCAAATGGTGATGTCGATATCGAAGATAGCAGCTTAACGTCATCCAAACTAACTTCAAGCAATGGTGATATTTCTGTTAGTCTAGCCGACAACATTGCTAATTACACTGTATCTGCTAGAACAGATTCAGGCGATATTTCTATTGGTGATAATGACTATGATCCTGGTTCTATTCAAGTTGGTCATGGTTCTCAAAAGATATCTGCACAAACTGATAATGGTGATATTGATATTGAAAATGATTAATTTAATATACGTCAAAGTAACAAGCATTTTTGGTTAACTTGCCTTTTTATTAGGGCAGTCAAAAAAAATCCTGTTAGGAGAAGATACTTCCCATTCAATTTAAAACATACAAGCGTTGTGCTATACTAAAACAAAAGATATCACGTCGTTATGAAGCAATATAGATCTACAATCATTGCTTTCTTCAAAAATAAAGAGAACTCAACATAGAAGACAAGTATAAGGCACAGAAGAAATACGCAAAGAACAATATCAAGAAGCTTAGCTGCTCATACCAGGCTGAATTCGTTGACAGCTTCAGGGAAGCCTGCAACAAGGTTGGCATCAAGCAAGCAGAATTATTAGAAAAGCTATGCAACAAGTTATTGATGAAGCTAAAAATGAAAGCTAAAGGAAATAGAAGACCTACCATTCAAATCAATGATGGTAGGTCTTTAAAAACATTTTCCACTTTAAATGATTGATCGCACAAGAAACCTAGCAGCCTATATACCAAGAGCTGCTTTCAGTTCTTCTAGAGATAACCAGCTATCATCATTGATCACTGCTTCCTCAGCTTCTTGTAGTTTTTTAAGAAGCTTTTGTTCTACAAGAGATCTTCGATCAGTTTGATGATTGTCTTTCTCTAAACAAGATAAGGATGATTCTTTTGATATCTTGAGTTACTCCTTTCTTTGGTGAAATTGTCTTTTGTCTTTCTTAGTTTAATGATTCTTTGACAGCTATGAGCGACATGCATATCATGTGTCACAATGATAATTGTTTTATTGTGCTTGTTCATACCAATTAATTTATGTATGACAAGATCTCTATTGGTTTCATCTAAAGATCCTGTTGGTTCATCAGCTAAGATTATCTCACAATCTTTAATCATTAACTTAATGAGGGCTAGTCTTTGTTGCTCTCCACCACTAAGCTGATAAACTTTGTTTTTTAGTTTATCGGCTAATTGAAATTCATTAAGCAGGTTTTCCATTTCTTTTCTTTGTAGCTTCTTATTCGTCTTCTTGTAGGCATAGGCTAGTTTAAGATTCCATTCAACAGTCTCATCTTCTACTAGCCCATAATTTTGAAATAAATAACCTATGGTATGTCTTCTAAGCAACATGGCATCTTTTGTATTGATATTCCTTATGTTTTTTCCTTTTATTGTATAACTGCCAGATGTTGGCAAAGAAATAAGGCCAAGAATATTGAGCAGGGTTGTTTTACCACAGCCACTCTCTCCTACAATAGCTACCATCTCCCCTTCGTTTATTTGCATATTGATAGCATCTAGTACAGTTATTCCCCCAAATGTCTTTGCAAGATTCTCTACTACAATAATGGGCTTCCTCATTTTATTCCCCTTTCATAATATCTGATATATTTCCTATGATGAGCTTATTATGCATAATGAATAAAAGTGTTAGATTTAAAAATACTGAAATAAAGATAATCAGGATGTTTTGTTTAAAGATGAATAAAGGCAGGGAAAGAGCAAGTATAATCATTTCAATGCATAATTGGTATTTCATACTTTTTATTCTTGAATAGCCCATTAAATATTTAAGGGCAAACTTCTTCCTATTGAACATGATTTCTAAATAGCTAGAGAAGAATATAATCATCATTAAAGTTATCACAAATAAAATGACAAAGACAAAAGACTGATAAACAAGAAATTCATAATATCGAATATCATCAGATAACGGTGTCAGCAATGTTCCAGCTGAAAGTAAATTGTTGAGATGATATTTATTTAATAGCATTTTATACTCATCTCGATCTTTCAATGCAAATGCCAGTTTTCCATTAGATATTTCTGATAAATACCAGGTTCCTGCAAACTGTCCATGATCAATAAAGACAATAGAATTCTTTATATCCTTCCCTGTTTCTAATAAGTATGTATTTAGTAAAGGTGTTAACTGATTATCCTTGATATAGATGATTGTAAAATCATGATAGTCTTGTTCTGCTTGACCCTGATAATAGCTGTCATAGTTCATCATGGCATTGTATTGTTCATGACAGAACGCGTCTACTTTTTTATTACCTTTATATCTCTCAGGTACTAAAATAACTGATTGATTTTGAGGCAAAGATATTCTTTTTCCATCTAACCCCACATCATTCATATATTGATCATAATACTTCTTATTAACTACAACATAATTATCAGTATAGGAATCATTTAGCTTTTCAAAGCTGGTATTATGCATTTGATAATAAGAATCATTGGCGATAGAGGTTATATTGGCATCCATAAGAATAGCCTTGTCTTCATATTCTTTATAAAGATTTTTCACATGCTTTGACAGTAGATCAATATGATGATGACTTGAAAATACCTTGTCATATTCATCTGAGTTAAAGCCATTGGATGTGAAATACTTTGATAGCATTCGATACTTATTGATTTTATGCACTGAGGCATTATAGTTATTAAGTTCGCGTGTGAGTAAAGAAATAGATATTGTAACAACAACAATAAATACAATCTTAACAACATGAATGGCATTATTCATAGTGGAAGAATACATATGGTTCTTCATCATCGCATTTATATCGATAAATCTTATACTTATTTGTGTGAGTAATAATAGAAGAATATTAATAAGCCCTATCACAATAAATGTCAAAAACAAGCCAATCACATAGTCCCAACTTAACTTCCTATTCAACAAACAATAACTTAAATGCAAGAAGAAAGTTACCAAGCATGCAATAAACTGCATGGGAATAAATTCAGAAAATGAATCCACAACCATTATACTTGATGAAAAGCCATTCAGCTTCTTAATTGCATTCACCTTCATTCGAGACATTGTATAAATCAATAAAGTAAATTGTGTGATGATAAGAAGGATCAAGAGGTTCATGGCATTGTTCTTAGCTACCTGGAAATAACTTATTTTGTCTTTTTTGATAGGCTTGATGGTGATACCTAGCTTTTGGGTAATAGCTTTTATTTGTTTAAGAGAGGCATTGGTTTTAAATTTACCTGTTGAATCACTAAAATCTTCTTTGTTTAAGCTCTGGTATTTGATTTCTTTTTCTTGACTGAGTGGTTTTATTGGAGAAACTAAGATATCCTTCGTATCATAGACTTCATATCTTTGTATGCCATCCATGGATATTGGCTCCTTGATGATTTCTACAGAGATATGCCTTGCCATCAATTCATCATAAAGATATCCCAGATTCACTCCATTAGCTTCTTCAAGATAATAAGTATTGTAGTGGGCAACTCCCATATTATTAAGAAAATAGATATCATAAAAGGATTGTCCATAAATAAAGGAACATACCAACATTTGCCCAATAAGAAATATGAGAAGAAATTTTTTCATATACATGACCATTCCTAATAAATTAGGTAAGCATTACAAATATTCATTATCGTTCATGACAATATGATATTTCCTATGTCTATTCTTTTAGCCACTTAGCTACATATTAGATCTTACCTGGCATAATCATATCAGCCTTATCTCACAAAATAATAACTTCAACCTCACTTTAACCTAACTTTTTTGGTAATGTCATATTGACTTCCATACCATTATTATTTCTAAACTCAGTTGTTCCTGAATGCAATCCAATAATTCTCTTCACAACAACACTTCCCCAACCATGGACTTCATTGATATTTTGTTTGCCATTGTTTATGCTTTTTATTTTCTCTTCACTCATACCAACACCATTGTCACTAAAAGTGATTATCACATTATCTAATTCTTCTTTGACCTTTATTGAAATACAACATCCCTGTTCATTATGAACAATACTGTTGATAAGAACATTATGAAATGCTCTCTTTAATAAATGTGCATCACCTTCAATATAGATCTTTCCATGCTTAGTATTTTGATCAAATACAAAATCATACTGATCTGATGCATAGATATTCATCACATCTGCAATACATTCCCTAATAAGTTTACATAGGTCAAGTGGTTGTGGGGTAAGGATGAATTGATGGCTATCTAGCTTATTGATAAGATTTAGGTCATTAACGAGGAATGTTATTTTAAAGGATTGATTCTTTATCGTTTCTAACATTTGTTTCTTTTCGTTGTCATTTTCGATATTTTGAAGTTCTTCACTCTTCCCTACAATAACAGATAAAGGTGTCCTAATATCATGTGTCACGCCAGCTAGCCATTCCTCTTTCATGGCATTTGTTTCCTTGATGATGCGCTTTTGGTCATTGAGTTTTTGAGAGACTTTATTGATAGCTATTTTAATATCTTTGAGATAACCTTTTTCCTCTAATCTCGTCTCTTCTTCTTGTGATACATCCAATATACCAGAGACAACAGTATTTAGTTCTTTCATAAACAATAAGGACATAAGATAGGCTAAAACAACTGTAATGAGTATATTAAAAAATGCTAAGAGTACCAACATCATGCGCATATCTTTCATTTCAATCGAAAGATTTAACTTCCAGATACTATGGGGTACATTTCCTAAAACAACAAGACCGCCAGGTACATTCATCATCTCTACTGGATAATCTTCAATATACCATTTTGAATAATCAATAAGTTCTCCTAACTCATAATTTCTTTTTAACTTTTTTGGAAGTTTATAAGAATAAACGAGACTTCCGTCTTTAGAGAGAACCATCATCCATTGATCGTTCTCATTGATATATTGTTTGCTTTTATTACTTACTGTACAGAACTTCTTATCAATATTGATTCCATCAATAAATTGACGTATTCGTTGAGGATCTTTTCTTTCCATTGTATTTGTCCATTGGTTGATAAAAATACTGTTGATGATAATAAGCAGAGAAACAATAAAGACTGTGATTTTGATACGATCCCCTAAAGGTAGACAGTACAAATACACAAAATGTACTGCCCTGCTTTTAGGGGGTTTTATTATGGGAAGAAAAGCAAAATATACATTTGAACTGAAACTTCAGTCTGCACAGGATTATCTATCAGGAAAGAAATCAGCATCTGATATTGCCTTTGAATTAGGTATGGGGAAATATGGTGACAACAGAATACGTCAATGGGCGAGTCTCTATAAAGCCAATGGGCAAGAAGCTCTCAAGCCTAAAGAAAGAAATTCATCTTACTCAAAAGAGTTT
>NZ_JNKU01000066.1 GCF_000702165.1 Sharpea azabuensis DSM 18934 | reverse complement strand
TGATGAACATCATCTTGAACAGGACTACAGGATCGACTCTATTGGTTCCTCTATTTGAATATAGCGGATCACAGATATCATAGATAAAACTCCAGTCTACATATCTATCAAGTTTTCTTACCAGGTGGTCCTCTGGGACCAGGTCATCAAGCAATGCACAGATCATGTACTGTTGCTTCTGTTCAGTCTTATTCTTAGCCATGCCACATCAGCTCCTTCATGCATATATTATACCATATATGAAGTATCATCTTGATATTTCTATTCTCCATACAAAAAAAGACTGTCCACAATCATTTGATTGTCAACAGTCTGAGAGCATCCCTTAAGGATGCTCTCAGATTAGATATTTTCTTTGAAAGCAGCTTCCATAGAAGAAGCAGCCTGTTCTTCATTTTCACCTTCAACACGAATGATAACAGTGTCACCCTGCTTAAGATTTGTACCAATCAAGGGAAGAAGCTTTTTCACATCAACACCTTCTTCTCCTTTCCAGAGTGTAACTCTACCTGGGTAACTTTGAGCAATCGCTGCAATCTTGCCAGCAGGTCTTGCATGCATGCCCTGTGGATCTTGAATCGTATAAGTAAATTCTTTCATTTCTTGTCCTCTTTTCTTAAAACAGGGTATCTAAGATACCCTGTTTAGTTTTTATGCCGCTTTATCAATTTTTCCTACTGCATCTTTGTTTGTGACAATAAGAACAACTGTATCAGAATAGCCTGCATCTTTGATTGCAGAACGATCGAATGTAAGAAGCTTCTGGCCTTTAGTAACCTTATCGCCCTGTGTAACGAAACCGGCAAAGCCTTCACCTTCCATATTAACTGTATCAACACCAACATGGATAAGAACTTCAACACCATCATCTGATAATAATCCAACTGCATGGTTAGTAGGGAAGACCATCTGTACTGTACCATCAAATGGAGCATAGACATTACCATCTGTTGGTTCAATACCTACTGATGGGCCCATAGTTTCAGCTGCGAACATTGGATCAGGAATCTTTGAAGCAGGAACGATTGTACCATTGACAGGCTGAACAACGTCACCTTTTTCAGTCTTAATAGCGACTGTAGTAGGAGCTGGAAGTTCTTCTGCTGCTGGTTTATCCCAATCATCTGGATCTTCATGCCATAATGTGAATGTAAGTGCAAATGCGATACCACCAGCAACGGCAAGTAAGATACAATACTGAACTGGTTTATTGATTGTTAAGAAACCAGGAATACCAGTAACACCATAAGCAGTAGCACCTAAGCCCATCCATTCACCAACTAATGCACCGGCTGCACCACCAATCATACCGAATACGAATGGTTTCATTAATCGTAAGTTAACACCGAAGATAGCAGGTTCAGTAATACCTAATGCTGCTGAAAGTGAAGAAGGAACGGCAATAGCTCTACGTTTAGAACTCTTTGTCTTAATACCAACGGCTAAGCAGGCACCAAACTGTGCAAAGTTAGCTGCAGATGCGATTGGCATCCAGATATTTAAGTTGCCGAAATCTTTAGAAGCAAGTAAGCCTGCTTCGATAACGTTGTACATGTGGTGTAAGCCCATGACAACAGTTACTGGATAGATAGCACCCATAGCTGCTGCACCAACACCATAGCCAACTGTAATTAACCATTTTGCGCCAGTTAATACATAAGTTTCAAGTGTTGAGAAGATTGGACCAATAGCCATGAATGTAAGTAATGCTGTTAAGATAACTGTAGTAAGTGGAGTAATGAATAAGTCAAGTACTGCAGGAACATGGTCATGTAGCCATTTTTCTAACTTACACATTACCCAGATAGCGATAATAACTGGGATAACGTGACCTTGATAACCAAGAACGTTAATCTGACCTAAATAGTAGTTACCAAAATGAATACCTTTACCTAACATGTACCATACTTTGTAACCATTTGCGGCATTCCAACCATTTGTAAGGTTAGAGTGGATCATCATCAGACCCATAACAGCGCCTAAGAAGATATTACCACCAAATACTCTAGCTGCAGAAACTGCAACGATAACTGGTAAGTAAGCGAATGCAGTATTAGCTGCCATATCAAGGAACTGATACCAAGGAGTAGCTGCGAAGCCAGGAATAGCTTTACCTAAAGCTTCGACGATACCCATCATTAAACCAGATGCAACGATTGCTGGTAAGATAGGTACGAATACATCACCTAAAGTCTTTACCATACGTTTTGGTAATGGCTGTGATGCAGCAGCTGCTGCTTTAACATCATCTTTTGTTGCAGCAGTTAAGCCTGAAACCTTTAAGAATTCATCGTATACATGATTAACAGTACCAGTCCCGATGATAGCCTGTAACTGTCCATTAGAACTAAATACACCCTGTACGCCTTCTACGTTTTCGAGTGCTTTTAAGTCAACCTTGTCAATATCAACTATTGCAAGTCTTAGTCTTGTTGCACAGTGAGCTGCTGTTGCAACATTGTCTTTGCCACCAAGAGTTGCCCAGATCTCAGCAGCACATTTTGCATAATCAAGTGCCATAAATAAATTTTCCCCTTTCGTAACACTTTTTTATTACAACTACTCTTCCAGAATAGTTCTAACCTAAATCAAACCTAAATGTTTGAATGCTTTTGCTAAGCCATCATTCTTTACATCATCAGCGACATAAGTGCTGATAGCTTTAAGCTTGTCTGAACCATTGGCCATAGTTACGGATACGCCAACAGTCTGAATCATTTCTAAGTCATTCATTGAATCACCAAAGCCATAGGTATCTTTCATATCAACACCAAGCTTTTCAGCTACACGTTCAATGCCCTTGCCTTTGTCAAAAGCACGATTGACTAAATCACCATTTAAACAATTGTGTGCAGCCACATCCTGAATCGCAAAATTAAAGTCTTTCTCTAATAATGCTCTTGCTTCAGTTAATTGTGATTCTTCCTGACACATAATAACGACTTTATAAATAGGTCTGCCATCATATTCATGCATTGGCATAATACCAAGATCTTCCGATAAAGCTTTACGCCATCTTTCAATCTCACTATTACCTTCACTTGTACCTTTCAAGAAATCTCCCAGGCTTTCATCACCATATGTAGCATCCTTTGCTTCAATAGTTCTAAAAACGCCATTTCGTTTCAAGACATCAAGTGCTAATTCTGTCTGTTCTTTTGTCATTGGGTGATCATAGATGACTTCATCACCAATAGTCACATATCCCCCACCACTTGCAACAACACCATCAAAACCATATTTAAGTAATGGTGAAAGCATTGCAAGATTACGACCTGTACATAAGAAAACTTTATTACCCTTTGCCTGTGTTGCCTTAATAGCATCCAAGGCACTCTGAGGAGGTACATTACTGCCAGCTTCAGTTAATGTTCCATCAATATCTACAAAGATTAATTTCATTTTGTAGTCGCCTTCTTTGTAGTAGCTTTCTTTGTTGTCTTACGTGTTTTCTTTGCAGCTGGTTTTCTTGTCGTTTTTTTAGCAGGCTGTGCTTTTTTCGCAGCAGGTTTAACAGCAGCCTTCTTTTCAACAGGCTTTGTTTCAGCTTTGACTTCAGCCATCTTTTCAGCAGGCTTTGCTTCAGCTTTCACTTCAGTCTTCTCTTCAACAGGCTTTGCTTCAGCTTTGACTTCAGTCTTCTTTTCAGCAGGCTTTGTTTCAGCTTTCACTTCTGCCTTCTTTTCAGCAGGCTTTGTTTCAGCTTTTACTTCTGCCTTCTTTTCAGCAGGCTTTGCTTCAGCTTTCACTTCTGCCTTCTTTTCAGCAGGCTTTGCTTCAGCTTTCACTTCAGTCTTCTTTTCTTCAGGCATAGCTTTTGTACTTGACTTATCTACTGATTTAGTTTTTTTTTCAATAGGAGTTGGTGCTTCAGTGTTGTACTCTTTTTCACGATAAGAGTGCAATAACCATGCAAAGCTATGTCCAGCTAAGTTCACACCTTTCGCATCTCTCTGTAAACCAGTCATTAAATCAATATAATCTTCATCTTCATTGATCCATGCAACCTGTTCATCTTCTGAGAAGTTGAATAAGGCAATGAGCTTTTCATTATCATAATAACGACCAATACCTAATACATGATCATTATATGTTTCTACTACCCATGCATCAGCATCACTTTCAAATACTGGATGTGCTGCACGAATCTTTTCTAACTTACGCAAAGCATGGAATAGACGTCCCTGACGTGTATTCATATCATTACGCATAGCGACATGATCCCAATTTAAATCTCCACGATGTAAATATCTTGAGTCATCCCACTTTAATGGATCATCATGATAGCTATAGTCATTTAACTGACCAATTTCATCACCACTATAAAGTACAGGAATACCTGATTGTGTGAATAAGAATGCATGCAACATTTCATCTAGTTCAAGAGACATGTTAAGCTTCCAGTCATTCTTTTCATAAACAGCTGCTTCAATACCACATAATGAAGCTGTTGTGCCACAAAGTCTTGCATCACCAAGTGTTGGGTCATCGTTATAGAGTTCACCACGTCCATTGCTTTCCCAAAGTTTGCCTGTGAAGTAGTCATTTAAGAACTTCTTATGCTGTACTTCATTTGTACCAAACTGACCTAAGAAGTCATAATCAAGACCCCAGCCAATATCATCATGACATCTTAAGTAATTTAAGAATGTATACTGTTTTGGTAAGGCAAAGACTGTTCCTAATTGATGTTTTAAAAGACGTACATCTCTTGTAGCAACTGTATGCCATGTTGATGCCATTGTTGTAACGTTGTAAAGCATATGACATTCTGGTTTTTCGACTGAACCGAAGTATGGTACAACCTTGCTTGGTTCCATAACAACTTCACCAAGTAATAATGTACCTGGACATACAACTTCTGCAGCCATACGCATTAATCTTACAAGTGTATGAACTTCAGGTAAGTTACGGCATGGTGTACCAAGCTTCTTCCAGATATATGGAACAGCATCAAGACGAACAATATCAACACCATGGTTACATAAGTTCAACATGTTCGCTGTCATATCGTTAAATACTGTTGGATTATTGTAATTTAAGTCCCACTGATATGGATAGAATGTTGTCATAACGACTTTATGTGCTTCTTCACACCAGCTAAAGTTACCTGGAGCTGTTGTTGGGAATACTTGTGGAACAGTCTTTTCAAATTCGTTTGGAATATTCCAGTTATCGAAGAAGAAATAACGATCCTGGTATTCTTTTTCACCAGCACGAGCACGCTTAGCCCATTCATGGTCTTCTGATGTATGGTTCATAACGAAGTCCAGACATACAGACATACCCTTCTTATGACATTCAGTAGCTAAGTCAGATAAATCTTCCATTGTACCAAGTTCTGGTTGAACTTTTCTAAAGTTACTAACGGCATATCCACCGTCACTTCTGCCAGCTGGTGATTCAAGTAATGGCATTAAATGCAAGTAGTTGACACCACATTCCTGAATGTAATCTAGATGTTCTTTGACCCCTTTTAGATTACCAGCAAACTGCTTAACATACATCAACATACCAAGCATTTCATTACCCTGGTACCAGTTTGGAACAGCAATTCTTGCTTCGTCCCATTCTTTCAACAAATCACTTCTTTCTGCGTAATACTGATGCAGCATTTCACAAAAATAATCGAATGCGTGTGGATCATTATACAGTTCAGTATAAAGCCACTTCATCTCATCATAATGCTCTAATAAACGAGTTTTAAACTCGCTCTCCCAATTCTCGTTAATCATATTGCCTCCTATAAACAAAATGATAAAACATAAATACCATATGTTTCTAATCAATATAATATATGAAAGCGTATTCTTTTTCAACGTAAAAATCTTTCATTTTATAAAAAAACATGAAATATTATTACATAAACACTTTTCCCTATGAAATTTATTGCCGTGTGTACTTACTTACATTATTGTACAAAAAAGGAAACATGCCGTATAATGGGATGTTTCCAATATAATTTCTATTTTACAGCTTCGAGCCACTCAGTAGATGTGTCCTCACCAGGTACTTCAATAGCCAAATGAGAAAACCAGCTATCATCAGCTGCTCCATGCCAATGTTTTACACCAGTAGGAATATTAACACAATCACCTGGCTGCATAAGCACAGGATCCTTGCCCCATTCCTGATAATAGCCTTTTCCACCGACACAAATCAATATCTGTCCACCACCATTCTTGGCATGATGGACATGCCAGTTGTTTTTACAACCTGGTTCAAATGTAACATTGTGAATGCTGACTTGTGAGGAAGAAACAGGTGCTAAATAGCTATTGCCTGAAAAGTACTTGGCATATGGATTAGGATCACCAATAGGGAACATAATAGAAGCCTGATATTGTTCTTTCGTGCTCATATTTTCATCTATATCTTCCTTCCAGACCTCCTTAGCCTGATTGAAAGCAGCCCAGGCTTTAGGCCATCCGGCATAGAATGCCACATGTGTAATCACTGCCGCAATTTCTTTCTTAGTCACGCCGTGTGCTTTCGCATTTTGTAGATGATATGTCAAAGAAGAATCAGTGATACCTGATGACATTAAGGCAACCACTGTAATGATACATCTTGTTTTAAGATCAATATCATCATTATTCCAGTTTTCACCAAACAACACATCATCATTAAAATGAGCAAACTCAGAAGCAAATTCTCCTAAGCTTTGTCTACCAGCAGTCTGTACAATCTTTTCTTTCATTAATATCAACCCTTTCTATAATGATGCTCTAAAAATAGCAACGATATCTTTTTCTGTAAGTGGTGCCCAAGCTTCTTCTAAGCCTTCATTGACAGCTACATGATGAGCCATTTCATCAATACGGCTTTCATCAATTCCTACATCCTTCAAATGCATTGGAATATTGATTGATTCAAAGAATTTATATGTTGCATCAATAGCTTTATTCGCAATATCAAATGCATCTAGAGAAGCATCAATACCAAATACATTCACTCCATATTTCACAAAACGATTAACAGTCTTTTCATTTAAGATATGTTTCATCCATCTTGGCGTAATAATCGCAAGTCCTTCACCATGAGTAATATCATAGTAGGCAGAAAGGGCATGTTCCATACCATGGCATGGCCATCCTGATTCACTATTACCTAGAGAATAGATTCCATTACAGCCATATGTACAATCAAGCATCATTTCAGCTCTTGCCTTGTAATCTTCTGGATTGTCTAGACATTTCTGAGCATTAATCATTAAACTCTTAAGAGCTCCTTCCATAAATGCATCATTGAGTAATGTTGAATCTTCACAGAAGTATTGCTCCATAATATGGTTCATCGCATCTGCACAGCCTGCAGCTGTCTGTTTCTTAGATACTGTAAATGTATATGTTGGATCCAAGAAGGAAACAGCTGGATAAAGCAATGGATCAACATAGCCAATCTTGTCATTTGTTTCAGTTCTAGAAATGACGCCACCACAGTCATATTCACTACCAGTTGCGGCAAGGGTAATAATATCCACAATAGGAAGTGCTGCCTGTGCTTTAGCTTTGTAAGAAATAAGATCCCATGGATCACCATCATACTTGGCCCCAGCTGCAATTGCTTTTGAACAGTCCAGGACGCTACCACCACCAACTGATAGAATGACATCAACATCATTTTCCTTACATAGCTTTACGCCTTCTAGGACACTTGGATCATATTTTGGATTAGGCTGTATACCTGCTAATTCAACAATCTCAAAATCACTTAAAAGCTCTTTGACCTTGTCATAAAGACCTAGCTTCTTAATACTGCCACCACCATATGTCAAAAGAACCTTTTGGCCATACTGCTTCATCACTTTAGGAAGCTTCTCAACAACTCCTTCGCCAAAAATTAATCTTGTAGGTGTACAATAATCAAAATTCTGCATAATAAATCTCCTTTCATTTATTTTAAATCTTTTCTATTTCACTAAAGTCAGATTGAATGATATCAACACATGAGAATATGCCATCTTCATAGACAAGCTTAAAGATTGTGCAATTACCAACCCTTGAATAATCTATTACCGCATTATAATCATCAAAAGCTCTCACAAAGAAAAAACAAGCTCCACCATGGGAGAGTGCTAAAACATCATGATGATCTTCTTTTTCCATGATCTCCGTTAAAGTCTTTATCATTCGATCTTGTACCTGTTGCTGGCTTTCACCACCATACTGCACAAAGAAGTCACCATAACCATGAGGAACTGGAGGATTTAGGAATTCATCCATTGCTTCAAAACGGCCAAAGTTCCATTCTTTTAAGCCTTTGACTCTTGTATAGGGATATTTGTGGTGAGTGACAATTTCAAGCGTATCACATGCACGTTCACTTGTACTTGCATAGCAGTGATCAAAGGTAATCTTGTTATCATCAAAATAGCGTGCAGCAATTTCAGCCTGCTTAATACCTTGTTCTGTCAGTGGGGAATCACACCACCCTTGTATCTTATGTTCAACATTGAAAAGCGTCTGACCATGACGCATTAAATATAATGTTTTCTTCATTTATTCTAACTCCACCTTTATTGATTTCAAAATGACTTCTACATTAACACTATAGAACCTAAAGTCAG
>NZ_JNKU01000065.1 GCF_000702165.1 Sharpea azabuensis DSM 18934 | reverse complement strand
GCAGATTCCTTTGCGTTGCATAATCCTGTAGTATATGAATATAAACTGAAGAAAATGAACGAAGGGAAATTCTTTCGTGTAGCACTTTCACATGTCGCGAAAAAACTAATCAGAACGATATATACTCTTGAAAAAAATGACCTGGATTTTGATCAGAGCAAATTGAGATAAACTGTTTTTCGTCACTATAAATTTTTTTGAGGTTCCTCGAACCTCTTTTTGTGCTTCTAAGATAAACAAATCAAAATATACCCTTGACTACTGATAGTAAATCACCTCATCGTCCTCATTGTAGCGAAAAGAGACATTCTTGTAAATCAATATGATGTTGGTTAAACAACATCTTTTCAACATGTATGTAGTAAAATAGTGGTTGACTTTACGCATTTAATCGTTTAATATACATATGCTGTAACACAAGAATGTAGTAAATGTGAAGGAGTTAACATGTCGTGGATAAAGTGAATTATAAGGAAATTGTAAGTCGTAAATGCATTTTTTTTAATATGCGGGTGATTTGTGAAAAGGCTGGTGTGAATTATTCTACCTATCGTGGATGGAAAAATAATGGCCGTTCTTTTTCTGATCAAAAAGCGAAATTGCTTTATGAAACAATGAGAAATGTAATGAATTCTTAAGCATATGATTTGAAGAAAATTTTGTGAAAAGCTAATATTTGAAGTGATACGGGAATAAGGAGGTCAGAACTTTGAAATATTATTTAGGTATAGATGTTGGTTCAACAACAGTAAAGTTATATCTGACAGACGAAAATGATAATTGCCTATATTCCAACTATGTCAGACATTTCTCTGACGTTAGAAAGACAATTCATGATTTAGTAATAGAAGTTAAAGATCAGGTAGGAGATCTTGATGTACATGTAGCAATGACAGGCTCAGGTGGGCTTTCTCTCGCTAATAGTATGGGGATAGAATTTGTACAAGAAGTCATTGCCTGTACAAAGACAATCGAAACATATATTCCAAGAACTGATGTTGCGATTGAACTAGGTGGCGAAGATGCCAAGATTACTTACTTTGATGGCCAGCTTGAACAGAGAATGAATGGGAGCTGTGCTGGTGGTACAGGTGCCTTTATTGATCAGATGGCTACATTATTACAGACGGATGCCAAGGGATTAAATGAACTTGCCAAAAACTACAAGACCATTTATCCTATTGCCTCACGTTGTGGGGTCTTTGCGAAAACAGATGTACAGCCATTAATTAATGATGGTGTTTCCAAAGAAGATATTGCCGTCTCTATTTTCCAGGCTGTTGTCAATCAGACAATCTCTGGACTTGCAAGTGGACATCCTATTAAGGGCAATGTCGCATTTCTAGGTGGTCCACTTTACTTCTTGTCAGAACTCAGACAACGTTTTATTGAAACAATTGGTTTAACAGAAGATCAAGTGATTTTCCCAGATAACTCACAGCTCTTCGTAGCTATGGGTGCTTGTATCTATGCCAAGGAAAATGCGAAAGAAGCCATCAGCTTCAGTAACATGATCAAGCATTTAGAAAAACTTGAAAACCAGACAAGTGAACTGACAAATGTCTTAGAGCCACTCTTTAATAACGAAGAAGAACTACGTGCTTTTAGAGAAAGACATCTTTCTCATATTACGACAAAACATGATATTAAGAAATATAAAGGTAAGGTCTATTTAGGTATTGATGTTGGTTCAACGACATCAAAGATGATTCTTACAGATCCTGAAGGTGCCATTCTTTATACTTACTATAACTCTAATGAAGGTAATCCATTACAGCTCATCATGCGCTTAATGTGCCATGTTTATGACTTATTACCTGAAGGTGCTTATATTGCCAAAGCCGGGGTTACAGGTTATGGGGAAGCTTTAATCAAAGCTGCTCTTAAAGTGGACTATGGTGAAGTTGAAACCATTGCCCATTATACAGCTGCTAAGGCTTATGAACCTGATGTTGACTTTATTCTCGATATTGGTGGTCAGGATATGAAGGCCATTACGATTCGTGATAATGTCATTCAGAATATCTCCCTCAATGAAGCATGTTCAGCAGGATGTGGTTCATTCTTAGAGACATTTGCGAAATCACTTGGTTACAAGATTGAAGAATTCGCAGAATTAGCCCTTAAGTCAAAGCATCCTATTGACCTTGGTTCAAGATGTACAGTCTTCATGAACTCAAAAGTCAAGCAGGCACAAAAAGAAGGGGCAAGTGTTGAAGATATCTCAGCTGGTCTTTCTTACTCAGTTATCAAGAATGCCCTTTATAAGGTTATTAAATTAAGAAGTAAGGAAGATATTGGCACACATGTTGTTGTACAGGGTGGTACTTTCTATAATGAAGCCGTTCTTCGTGCATTTGAAAAGGAAACAGGTATTGAAGTCACTCGTCCCGATATTGCCGGCTTGATGGGTGCTTATGGCATGGCGCGTATTGCCTGTGAAAATGATGATGGTGCAGGAACAACACTCCTTTCTAAGGCAGAAATTGAACTTCTAGAATACAGCAATGAAATGAGAAACTGTGGTAAGTGTACAAATAACTGTATGCTGACAATTACATCATTCAATGATGGCAGAGAATTCATTTCTGGTAACCGTTGTGAAAGAGGGGCAAACCTCCCACTTACAAGCAAGAAATTACCAAATCTCTTTGACTATAAATACAAACGTATCTTTGGTTATCGTTCACTTCTTCCAAAAGAAGCAACAAGAGGCAATGTCGGTATTCCACGTGTTCTTAATATGTATGAGAACTATCCATTCTGGTATACATTCTTTACGGACTTAAAGTTCCGTGTTGTTCTTTCGGCACGTTCCAGCAAGAAGATTTATGAAAAGGGTATTGAATCAATTCCATCTGAATCTGTTTGCTATCCAGCAAAGCTTGTTCATGGACATATCGAGAATTTAATTGAACGTGGCATTAATTTTATTTTCTATCCTTCAGTTGTTTATGAAAGACAGGAATTTAGTGATGCTGGTAATCATTATAACTGTCCAGTTGTAGGATCATATCCAGAAGTTATTAGAAACAATGTGGATCACTTGGAAGAAAAGAACATTAATTACAAGAATCCATTTATTTCCCTTAACAATCCAAAAACACTCTTCAAAGTCCTCAAGGATTCATTATCTGAATTCAACATTACCGATAAAGAACTCCATCATGCCATTGATAAGGCTTATGAAGAATTAGCACGTTCAAGAGAAGATATTCGTGAACAAGGTCGTTTAGCTCTTGAATATATGCATAAGAATCATAAGCATGGTATTGTCTTAGCTGGACGTCCATATCATGTTGATCCGGAAATCAACCATGGTATTGCCGACCTTATTACTGGTGAAGGCTTTGTCGTATTGACGGAAGATTCTGTTGCGAATATGAATAACGAAGAGACAAATCTTCGTGTCGTTGACCAGTGGACATATCATTCAAGACTCTATCGTGCAGCCCAGTTTGTCAGCACGCAGAAAGATCTTGATCTTATTCAGCTTACATCATTTGGCTGTGGTCTTGATGCGGTTACAAGTGACCAGGTTGCAGAATTATTACAGGCTAGAAATAAGATTTATACATTAATCAAGATTGATGAAGTCTCTAACCTAGGCCCAATTAGAATTCGTATCCGCTCACTTAAAGCAACAATTAAGAAATCGAACTTCACACCTGACTTAAGTGAACATTATGAACCATCTAAACCAGCATTCACAAAGGAAATGAAAAAGGATGGCTGGACAATTCTTTGTCCACAGATGTCACCAATTCACTTCCAGTTTGTTGAAACAGCTATGCGTGAAGAAGGTTATAACTTTGTTGTACTACCTTCAGTTGATAAAGGTGCTGTGGAAGCAGGCTTGAAATATGTCAACAATGATGCATGTTATCCATCAATACTTGTTGCTGGACAGATGATGGAAGCATTAAAGAGTGGTAAATATGATGTCAATAAGACAGCTCTCATCATCTCTCAGACAGGTGGTGGATGTCGTGCGACAAACTATATTGCCTTCATTCGTAAAGCTCTCAAAGATGCTCATCTCGAACAGGTTCCAGTTATCTCAGCTAACTTAGTCGGTCTCGAAAGCAACCCAGGTTTCAAGATTACTTACAAGCTCGCTAAGAAAGTTGTCATTGGGGCCATGTATGGTGACTTATTCATGCGTGTCCTTTACCGTGTACGCCCTTATGAAGCGGTCAAAGGCTCGGCTAATGAACTTTATGAATCATGGGCTGAAAAGTGCCAGGAAAATGTGAAGAACGGCTCACTTAAGGAATTTAAAAAGAATGTGTATGAAATCGTTAAAGAATTCGATGAATTACCATTACTTGATATTAAAAAGCCAAGAGTTGGTTTAGTTGGGGAAATTCTTGTTAAGTTCCATCCAACTGCCAACAATGAAATCGTCAAAACCATTGAAGCAGAAGGTGCTGAAGCAGTAATGCCAGACTTAATCGACTTCTTCCAGTATTCATTCTATAATGCTAACTTCAAGGAAACTCATTATGATGGAACATGGAAGGGCAAAGAGATTGGCAATATTGCCATCAAGTTTGTTGATTACTTGAGAAAAGATATGATTGCGGCATTAAAGGCTTCAAAACGCTTTACCCCACCTCATCCAATTACCGAAATGGCGGCTAAAGCAAGCGAAGTTGTCTCACTTGGTAACCAGACGGGTGAAGGCTGGTTCCTAACAGCAGAAATGATTGACCTGATTGATGATGGTGCACCTAACATTGTATGTATGCAGCCATTTGCCTGCCTGCCAAACCATGTTACAGGTAAGGGTGTTATTAAGGCATTACGCAAGAAGTATCCACAGTCCAATATCGTCGCTATTGACTATGACCCAGGTGCTTCTGAAACCAACCAGCTTAACCGTATTAAGCTCATGCTTTCAACAGCCTTCAAGAATATTGGTGAAAAACCACATATTGAAACACCTACAAAGAATCTCGATGAACGTATCGCTGAAGTCTTTGGCGGTTAATAAAAAGCAGACAAAGCTTATTGCTTTGCCTGCTTTCTTTTCTTTTTAAAACAATACATACGATTATCTGCATCTTCAATAATACGGGTGATTTGTTCTGGTGTGTCACCAGGATGTATAGCAGACATCCCAAATGAGAGTGATAATGTAAATGGATAATTATGACGAGCAGAAAGAATCTTTGTATTCTCATTAATCTTTTCTTCTAGTGTATGAATATAATCACGATTGAGACCATTAATAAAGATCACAAACTCATCACCACCCCAGCGACCAACAATCTGTTTTGGGAAGGAAGCTTTGATGATTTCCGTGCCAAGGATAATCGCTTTATCTCCAGCATCATGCCCAAAGGTATCATTGATGGACTTTAAGCCATGCAGGTCCACAAAGACAATATAACCAACTTGTCCAGGAGCAATATTTTTTGCCCCTTTTGCTAATGCATCAAGAAGACCACGACGATTATAGATATGGGTTAATTCATCAGTGACAGACTGTGACTATAATTTATTCATTAAGGACTGTATATAGAATGTTGTTCCAAACTGTCCAGTAATATATTCCAGCATGGATAAATCATGACCATCAATATCAGTAATTAATATGCCATATTGCTCACTATCGGATGCAATTGCACTCAAGGTATAATTATGTGTTGAAGAAACATGACGAATTAAGTCTTGTTCGTTGACAAGTTCATTATGTGTTCTAATCATTAAACCATCTTTAATCTTCAATTTAAGAATTAAAGATTCAGGAAGAGTAATCGGTTCAGTAATATCAAAGTGATAAGGGTACTTAAAGACATAGAGAGCAGCATTCTTGATATTAAGAATACGCAATGTCTCCCCAAGCATACGTTCAGGATCACTTGAATCAGTGATTGACAGGGAAAGACGATTGGTGATATTGACGTTGATCTGGTGCTCAGTTGATTTTGTAAGAATACGGGATGTGGTATTAGAATAGACAATCCCTAGTTCACTATAGAGATATTGTGTGAAATAGTCTAAGCGATGATGTTCAATGAGATGCTTTGATATAGATATATCAAAGAGGACTTTTAAACAATTAAAGAGTTTATCAAGATCAATGAATTGAATATTATCTTCCGTAATAACATTAATAATAGATGGAAATACTTTAGCTTTAAATTCTTCAATCGAATCACAGAAGAAAGAAGCAGAAATAATATCTTCAAATAACTTTACAGTTTCATCTTTGATATTGGTATGGAACATGATTTTATTGTTGAAAAGAAAGTTAGTCATGCCCCAGGATAAATCATGAATCGAAAGTTTCTCATTAATCGCGAAATTCACAAAATTATAGAGATCATCTTCTTCTTGGAAGCACTATTGACAGAATCACGGGCAATAAATTCAGTTGGCAGCACATGCCTAAATGGGATACCACCTTCTAAAAGTGACTGCCCTTCAATGACTGCACGATAGGCGAGCATTGCACTATCGGCATGAACACTTGAAAGAGGTGGAACCATGCTTGCACTATAAGGGTCGTCATCAAAACCAACAACAGATATATCACGACCAACACGATACCCACGTTTCTTGAGTTCAGCATAGGCACATACCGCAAGTTTATCAGTAACACAGAAAAGCGCATCAATTTCAGGATGCATATCAATAAACTGTCCAACAAGCGTATTATGATAAGCCGTATAATCCTGGGCATAGACAATAAGAGAAGGATCGTAAGCAATATGATGAAAATCAAGAATATCACGATAGGCAGAAAGTCTTTCTCTTGTGCCTGTTCTTGTCTTAGGACCAGCAATGACACCAATATGTCTGCGATGTTCCTTGGTGATTAAGAAGTTTACGGCAGCCTTCGCACCACTTATATTGTCAAAGACAATTGAACTGACATGATCTGAGACATAGTTTAAAGAAACAATGGGCATATGAAAACGTGCTAAGAATTCCTCATTATTCATATCTCTTGCGACATTATTAGTACTCAAAAGCAATAGGTCGATACCTATTTTATTCGCAAATTCATAAGAAAATGTATTATGAGTGGAAGGATTATCAAGTTGTGTTTTCTTATTCAAGCCACTTCCATAGAAAATAATCAATTCTTCATCTAGTTCATCACATGCAGCCTGGGCACCACGAATCATTTCCGAGTTATAAGAATCAATATTTTCTACAAATAGCCCTATACGTATCTTTCTCATATCATTTCTCCTAAGTATGTGTTCATTCTAACACACTTCCATTTAAATGAAAACGATTACATAATATATATGACCAATATTTGACAATTATTGTATTAGATTCTCTTAACATAGAAATAAGCTTGCTAGAACGAAAAATGGTGAGTATGATGAGAAAGGTGATGATATGAAAAGAATTCAAGAAGTGATTGTAGTGGAAGGAAAGACGGATACTGCAACATTACAACAATTATTTGATGTGGATACAATTGAAACAAGTGGTAGTGGTATCAACGAAGATATCCTCCAACAAATCGAAACAGCATCAAAGACAAGAGGTGTCATTATTTTGACCGATCCAGATTACCCTGGCCAGCAAATACGCAATAAAATTATTGCTAGAGTGCCAAATGCCAAACATGCTTTTGTGAAAAAGAAAGATGCTATTGGCAAGAAGAAACTTGGCATTGCTGAAGCGAGACATGAAGCTATTATTGAAGCATTAGAGAATACAGTTCAATTTAGTGAACGAGAAGATACACTAAGCTGGCAAGAATTTATAAGCTTGGATATTATTGGTGATCATGAGAAACGTAATTATCTCTACCATACCTATCGCTTAGGTCATGGTAATAATAAAGCGCTCTTTAAACGCCTTAATATGATTGGTGTCACAAAGCGTGATATAGAGGAGAAACTTAAAAATTATGGATGATTTAGCTAAAGAAAAATTAGAAGATAACGCAACAAGTAATGAACTCGATATTTTAGTTGAACGAATTAAAGCCAATGATAATGTAGCTTGGCAAACCTTAACTGAAAAATTTCAAAACTATATTCATAAAAAAGCATGGGAGCAATTAGACAAAATAGAAGAATATCCAAATTATGACCGGAAGCATATGGAAGAAGATTTGTTTATGGCTGGTTGGCAAGCAACAATAAATGCGATTCATAATTATGATCCTAAGAAGGGCTCATTTTTGTCATATGCATCGGTATGTATAAAATATGCTATGTCCCATGAAAAGAATGAGTTGTTAAATTCCCATGGAATAACAGACTTGCCTCAGAAATGTTTTGACGAGTTATCACATGATGAAATGCTTGAAATTAATCCAGGTACTAAGTATCAGGATATATCTATAAGTGAAGAAAATTGTATAAAAGAAAAATATAGCGTCGAAGAAAGAACATTACAAATTCTCAATATCTTAAGAATAATGACGGATGAAAGCCATTTTTTGAGAAAAAATGAATTGATGAAACTTTTAAAGATTTATCGTATTAGTAAACACAAAAATAATACAAAATTAGAAGAACCTAATACGATAACAAACACAATAAAAAATATTCTTAAAGAAATTAATCGTGATGAGAGTGCATATAATTTTAGTATTAAATATGGACAAAAGGAAGAAAATGTTCAAAGTAAGAAGACTGAAAAAACTGATAAAGGGAAAAAACAGAGTCTTACTGACTTATCCTACGTACATCTATTTTCTAATGCACAGCTTGATTCTCTCATAGGGATTATTGCTACTTCTGATTTACTATCGTATCAAGATAAAGAAGAACTTATCAGAAAGCTTAACAGCACATCAAGCTGTTATTATCACACGCCATTTTGGAATGGACATGAAATAACGTTTAATCCTAAAGCTTTATATGGAAGATTCTCAAGCCGTAGTCAAAATAGCGACAGAACACAAATCACAGAGAATATTAAAATAATCCAAAAAGCTATTAATTCAATGATACGATCCCCTAAAGGTAGACAGTACAAATACACAATATGTACTGCCCTGCTTTTAGGGGGTTTTATTATGGGACGAAAAGCAAAATATACATTTGAACAGAAACTGAAGGCTGCACTGGATTATCTGTCAGGAAAGAAATCAGCATCTGATATTGCCTTTGAATTAGGTATGGGGAAATATGGTGACAACAGAATACGTCAATGGGCGAGTCTCTATAAAGCCAATGGGCAAGAAGCTCTCAAGCCTAAAGAAAGAAATTCATCTTACTCAAAGGAATTCAAAGATATGGTCGTTCAGGATTATGTACAGAATGGGCTG
>NZ_JNKU01000064.1 GCF_000702165.1 Sharpea azabuensis DSM 18934 | reverse complement strand
GTTCTGTGTTCGGTTGTAGAATCATAGCCGCTACATTTCTTTCCACAGACGGGACAGCGAGACTTTTGTCCTTTGGTGACATCGACTTGAATGAAAACAGAAGAAGAGATTCGATCAAACTCCACATTTTTGATCTTGATACAATTGACATTGAGGATAGATTTTAGTAATTTTTTAAGTGCCATATGGTATTCCTTTCTAAGTTTGGACGCTATAGAAAATACCATATGGTTTTTTATTTATTAAATCCTTCAATAATCACCGATAACTAAAGGAGATATTCATCATTTTTTATAACAATCTATCCACACATAGTGCAGAAGAGCCGAATTTTTTTAAAATTCTACTTGATTTCTATTATCCAATTTTTATAATTCGCATCAGCTCTTCTCTTTGCTGGTGGTTATTGGTGTTGGATTGATGACTATTGTGGTTGATGATCATCTTCATCATAAGAAAAACTGGGATTGAGATATTGTATACTATAAGTATCAATTTAAAGAAAACTATGAAAAAGAAGAGTGTCTGCTCTTCTTTTTTGATTGAAGAATGCTAGAATAGTACATTATAAAGGTTAAGGGGGGATAATATGCATTATGCACAGATCAGGGAGATTGACGTCGCTAATGGTGAGGGTATACGTGTTTCGCTCTATACACAAGGTTGTCATATTCATTGTCCTGGTTGTTTTAATGAAGAAACGTGGGATTTCAACAAGGGAAAGCCTTTCACCCAGCATGAAGTTGATACTCTTGTAAGTCTCATCAACAAGCCTCATATCAAAGGTTTCACACTCCTTGGAGGAGAACCAATGAGTCCTGAAAACAAAGATGTTATTGATGATCTGTTAAAGCAGATTCGTGAACGTTGTCCAGGCAAGGATATATGGGTCTACTCTTCCTATACTTGGGAAGTGCTTTTAGAAAGAAGACCTGAAGCATTATCCTATATGGATATTCTTGTTGATGGACCATTTATTGAAGATTTGAAATATGCATCATTAAAATTTAGGGGATCATCTAATCAGCGTATTATTGATGTTCAGGAAAGCCTGAAGAATCATACTGTAATACGTCATCCAATTTATGATCCTGATTTAGGAGAAGATTATTATGGAAAGAATTAAGAGTTTTAGTGTTGATCACAGACAGTTAAAGAAAGGTATTTATGTTTCTAGAACTGATGGAGATATTCTTACTTTGGATGTGAGAATGACAGAACCAAACAATGAGCCAGCAATGGACCCAAAGGCTGCTCATACTATTGAACATATTGGTGCTACATGGCTTAGAAATAGCGAAATAGCCCGTCATGTCATCTATTGGGGACCAATGGGATGTATGACTGGTTTCTATCTCATTGTCAGGGATCTTGATTTTGAAGCTGCAATTCCTTATGTGAAAGAAGCATTATCAGTTGTTAGAGATTGGGAAGGTCCTATTCCCGGGGCTGCACCTGAAGAATGTGGCAACTACACTTATATGGACTTACCAAAGGCAAAAGAAAGTGCTAAGCACTTCTTAGATGCTGAATTAGAATATGAATATCATTTTCTTGAAGGTAATGAAGAAGCAAAATAGTATTTTCTAAAGCAGTTTCATAAAAACTGCTTTTTGATTGTACAATGTATATTTTAAATTACTTGCAATAGAATTTTATTAAACTAAAAAATATTGATTTTATCGTATAAATTAAGATTTTCTTAAGAATTCTATGTTTAATAAAATATGCCTAAAAGTATTTATGTAAATGTATTGTAAATACCTAAATAAATGTTATAATTCGTGTTGTCATATATAAGATTGCATCTTAAATACAATTTTATGAAATATGATTTGTTGAAATATTCGGAGGTTAGTATGAAAAAAAGCTATATTGCTGCGATTGCTGCCGGAGCTGTTGTAATTGCCCTAGGTGCTTACATTTATTCCTATCGGGACAAGTACTACCCAGGTACAACAATTGATAACATCAATGTTGGTGGTTTAACTGTTGCCAAGGCAGAAAAGAAACTGCAAGAACACTTCAGTGATACGAAGGTGACCATTAAGACATCGGGTGAGCCTCTAACAGTCAATATCTCAGATATCGCTACATATTCTTCATCAACTGCAAAAGATATTATGAAGAATAAAGGTTTCCTCGTTGGTAAAGATTACAAAGACAAGAGTTCCATTACATTCGATTCAAACAAATTAAGTGATTACTTAAAGAAACAGAATGTTCTCTGGCAAAATAGAACGAACACTGCCGATGCTTCTTCATCATATGATGCTTCAAGCAAGAAGTTTGTCATTCATAAAGAAGTATATGGTAATGAGTTTACTAGTCTTGAATCTCTTACTAAAGAAATCATGACTGAGCTTAACAACAAGAATTATAATATTAATGTTGAGACATCAAAATATTATAAGCAGCCTGCTGTTAAGAGCACGGATATGGAAGAGACTGTTAAGACGCTTAATAATTATGTTGGTAAGACAATCACTTTAAAAGATGATAATCAAACATATACATTGACTTCTGATGACTATGCACCACATTTAAGTGCAAAGGGAAAAGAGATTAGTGTTGATGAATCATGGATCAAGAATTATGTTGCTTCTCTTGCAAGCAAAGTCAATACCCGTGGTAAGGCCGCTTCCTTTACTGCTCCTAATGGACAGGTTATTAATGTCAAAGGTGGTACTTATGGTAAAGTGCTTTCTACCAAGACGGAAAGAGAACAGATCAAACAAGATATTCTTTCAGGCAAAGATGTCACAAGAAATCTTAATATTACTTCCTATGGTAATAAGACATTGAATTCTGATGTTATTATTGTCAACATTGCTGCTCAGACTGTTACAGCATTCAAGAATGGACAACAGATTCTTAATGCTTCTGTTGTTACTGGTAAGATGACACCTGATCGTATGACAGATTATGGTCTCTACTACATCTTCCATAAACGTTCACCTGCTGTATTAAAGGGTGATGACTACCAGACACCAGTTAATTTCTTCGCTGCATTCCATAATGGAGAAGGTTTCCATGATGCTGATGGCTGGCGTAAAGCTTATGGTGGTAACATCTATATCAATGGTGGTTCACATGGTTGTGTCAATATGCGTTACAATGATGCAAAGACAATCTATGATAATTTCGCAATCGGTACTCCTGTAGCCGTAATCTAGAAGCAAGATAGCTATCGTTAAGATAGCTATCTTTTTTCATGCTTCATACTCCACAATTCATACAATTCTCGATGTGTTCCAAGTTTAAATAATCGTGAGATCATAAGAACCTAGTTTATGTGAATATCTTTTTTAGATTGATGAGCATGAGAAATGTAAAGCAGTAAATATTTTTATCTGCGTTTTCTGCATATTTATTCCTCTAAGTTTTAGTATGCGCAATCATCTCATGTTCAATAAAACATATTAAAAATAGCGCTAATTATACTCAAAAGAATACAAGATATTGAAGCTAGAAAACTGTGGAATCGTATGCATCCAGTGCACTGCCCCACAGTTTTTTAAAACGTCATAAAAAAAACGAAGAACATTTATTGTCCTTCGTTTGAGATTAGATCCTGATTTTCCTGTTTCTGATCATCATCTTGTTCTTTTTTATCAATGTTAGGTGCTGCATCTGTTTTCATCTCTTTTTGTTTGATTCTCTGTTTATAGAGAACGAGTGAGAGTTCATAGTTGGCATATTTAGGATCTTTACGATGATCTTCTAGATCATAGTTTTCTGCTAAATATTTACCAAAGTACTTTGATGCTTTTTTGGCACCATTGTAGTTGAGATGGTCACCACCATCACGGCTATCCATATTCCAGTCTATATTGAGTGGTAATGTGTTGAAATCCACAAAGTCATAGCCTATTTCTTTAAAGAACTTTTCAAGCTGATTATGTCTTTCTAAGCTCCATGTCTTGGCACATGGTAAGCTCATAAAGATGAGCTTTGTTTTATGGGCTTTAGTCAGCGCCATGATCTTATCAAGATAAGAGAGTGCATAGGGCTGAAGCTTAGCTTTTGGCTTCTTGTGCTTCATTAAGGGAACGACTTTGTCATAATAACGAAAGCCTTTCAAATAGTCACGATCGGATAGCTGATATTGTGTGGAGAAGTCCTGCAATGTAAGATTCTTCCAGCGGTTGTGATAACGCAATATCGGAATATTAACACCAATACGATTCTGAATATCATCTTCAAAGGAATAGCGACGATAGAGTGATTCGGCTTCAAAGAAAATATATTTTGGTTTTTGGGTCTTGTAGATTTTCTTAAGTAAGCTATAAGACTGGTAAATGCTCTGCGCTGGTGTTGATGCATCATAGATTGTATAGCCATGCTTTTCATAGATCAACATTGGTGAGAGGGATGAATAGACCAAAGAGTCTCCCAAGGCGATAACGTCCACGGTATTCTTTGTTTCTGAGAAAATCTTGTTGCTTGTAACATAGTCAACACCAAAGGCTTTCTTATTTGTCTTTGGTGTAAAGACGACAGATCCTATCAATAATGCGACAATCAGGATACCATTAAAAATAATAATCTTAATATATTTCATATGATCCTCCTAGAAATCCGCATAGATAGGGGCAACTGGTAAATAACCTACACCATAGGCACCAAAGATGAGCACGGCAATAATGAATGCATAATAAATCGACCATCTTAAGACAATTGGCTTTGCAGCAATAGTTTCTCTGACATTAATCTTCTTTTCTTTAAGCATGCTGATGGCAAATAAGATGATCAAGACACCATAATCATACTTGTCAATACCAAGCTTTAAGAGTTCTTTTCCACTAAATGTAAAGTCTCTAAGCGTCTTAGAAAGCATTGCAAAGCCCTGACTGACAGTTGGTGCTCTGAAGAACATTTCACCGACAAAGATAAAGATACAAAGCTTAAATGACTGGAAGATACGATATGGCTTGCTTTCACGATTGATATGCAGCTTCTCACATCCATTCACTACAAGCTGTTCAGTCAACGATTCACTTAAGATAAAGAAGAAGTGGTACATACCATAGAATAGATATGTCCATCCTGCTCCATGCCAGAGACCATTACAGAACCATACGACAAATAAGGCAATAGCCCCAGTGACCAGTGGTCCGTAGTGGTTGCCAAGTTTTGCACGGGTTTTCTTTGTCAAGGCCTTAAGCGGCTTAGAGAGAGACATTGGATAGTAGATATAATCTCTAAAGAATGCTCCAAGGGTAATATGCCATCTTGTCCAGAAGTCTGAAACATTCTTGGCGAAGAACGGCTGACGGAAGTTTTCTGGTAATGTGATATTGAAAATCTGGGCTGTTCCAATGACAACATCCATTGTTCCTGAGAATTCACAATATAGCAGCATTGTATAGCCAATCATGCCAAGAAACAGTGTGCCACCATGATAATGGGCATAGTTGGTAAAGATGAGGGTTACAGGTATATTGAGTCGATCGGCAATGACATACTTCTTAAATAAGCCCCAGCCCATTCTTTGAATACCAAATGTAACATTGTGGTAGTTCAAGGGTTCCCCATTAGTCAGCTGTCCTAATGTATCTGTTGCTCTGACAATAGGACCTTCCATTATACATGGGAAGAAGGCAAGGTAAAGGGCAAGCTTAAAGAGATTACGTTCAGCCTGAATTTTACCAAGATAAATGTCTGACAGATAAGCAATACATTGCAAGGTATAGTAGGAAATACCTATTGGTGCAATGATTTTCTGATATTTGATAAAGACAGGTGCTGATGTCAAGGCAAAAATGTCATTCAAGATGGAGACAAAGAAGCCTACATACTTGAAGGCAAATAGAACAATGACAAAGAGGACAATCGCAAAGATCAGAACATGCCACTCTTTTTTCTTAAAGCTTGCCTTAATAAGTTTTCGTTCACTGCGTTCAACATCCTTGATGGCTGCTTTCTTCTCCTTCTCTAGATCATCTAGCCACATGCCAAAGTAATGGATACCTAGTGTTGCAAGCAAGATATAGATAATTAATTTATTGGATGCAAACCAGATAAACATATAGCTCGCCAACAAGAGTATAACTGGGCGTGCTTTACGACTTGCTAGCTGGTAGATTGCCATGAGAAGAGGAACCATCACCAGATAGAATGGTGAAAAGTATGACATTATTCTTCCTCTAAGCGTTCAATAAGCGCATAGATCTTTTTCGCACTGTTAAAGTTATCAGGCACAATATCAACAGCAGGAATAGAAATATCAAATTCATCTTCAATTTCAGAAATAAGGGAAAGAATAGTCAATGAGTCAAGCTTATGACCATCAATTAAATCTTCACTGTTTTCAAAATCTACTTCTGGTTTTAATTCTTCTAAAATATCTAATAACTGATCCATAATTATTTCTCCTCCATATTTAATGACCATGTATAGGTATGGTCTCTTAATTCCTTGATTTCATTTTTCCTTTTGAGTAGGACGGCTGGTAAGTCTCTTGATAAGAAAAGGGCAATGCCTTCCGTAATTGAATAAGCACCCGTATTCTTAAAGACAATCAAGTCCCCTACTTCTAGACTCTTGAGTGGCATTGCACGAACGACCAAGTCATTCGTTGTACAGAGTGAACCACATATTGTCCACATCTTCTCTTCACCTTCACGATGAGGAAGATGTTCATAGACCGGATTCTTCATGCCCATCATTCCGCCATAATAGACAAGCTGGTGAATACCACCATCAATAATCGCAAAGTTACCTTCTTTATTTGTCTTGAAGTCTTTGACACTTGTGACATACTGGCCACAGCTTGCGACAATACTACGCCCACTTTCAAGATAAAGCGGTAAATCAAATGTCAACATATCGTTGAGTTCATCAAGATAGCTCTCTTCATCAAATTCTTCATGGAAGTAATGAACAGGTAACCCTGGCCCATATTCTACTTCGGTAAATGGATAGGCAAGTTCATTGATGAAATTCTTGAGATAATCAATTTCTTTCTTGATTTTCTTTAATGAACGTTTCTGTGTTCCACTAAAGTATTCAAGACCTTCAATAGTCACTTCTTCATCTTTTCTTTGAAGAATAGCTTTGATATCTTCTTCGCTCATTCCAAACTGATTGCCACTTGTCAGTCTTAGTAATAAGTGATAATGGGTTTGATACTTTCTTGCAAGGGCGATAACGGCATCATATTGATGAAGTGATTCAATCGTTACTCTAAGAACATTCTTCGTCGCAATGGCTTCTAAGAATTCTTCATCCTTATTGACCCCAGAGATAACCATATGGTCATAGGGAATACCACTCTTTTTAGCAATACAGAACTCTCCATAGGAACAGATTTCATATCGTGCTACTTTTACATAAGGTGTTAAGAAGCCATTAGCCTTAATCGCATAGACGAGTTCGCCATTTGTAAGATGTTGATGAAGATAATCAATACGTTTTTGAAGAATATCTTCATCAAAGAGATAGAAAGGTGTGTGATAGGTCTTAACGATGTCTTCGATTGGCATTCTTATACACCTCCATTAATGCTTTTCGGTCTATTTTGCCATTCTTGTTGAGTGGCATGTCTTCGACTTGTATCATCTTTGTGGGAATCATGAAGCGAGGAAGACGATCCATAAGGGCAATCTTTAAGCTACGCTTATCGATATCACCAATATAGAAGGTAATCAGTTTCTCTTTTTCCTGATCAAAGAGTGAACAGCTTCGTGTAACATGTGCATCTTCTAATATCGCATGATCAATTTCTTCTAATTCAATACGATGACCTAAATATTTAATTTGAAAATCCTTACGTCCTCTAAAGACAAATTCCCCTTGTTCATTGAGATATGCCAAATCACCCGTACAATACATCATTTCATGATAGCCATCAGCTAAAGGATTCTGCCGAAATTGGGCTGACTGCTGGCGGTAATAGCCAATTGCCAAGGCTGTCCCAGTGACACAGATTTCTCCAGGCTCATTCACCTCTGTGACAAGCTTGTCATCTTTCAACAAGAAGACACGTTCATTAGGGAACGGCTTACCTGCTGGCAAATAAGTGCTGTAATCACGGCTAGGATCAATAATATGATAGAGACAGTTACATGTGATTTCTGTTGGTCCATAGAGATTGACAAACATAGTATGTGGCATATGATCCATATAATTCTTTAAGTGTTTATAAGGCATCACTTCCCCACTAAAGAGAATTTTGTTGATATATGCAGGAACTTTATAATCCAGTGCTTTATAGACACTAAGTAAGCATAAGGCACTGACTGCCCAGATCATTGTTGTGACTTTCTGTTCATCTAAGAAATCAACAAGTCTAGCTGGCTGAGAAAAATATTCTCTTGGCACTAAGACAAGTGTTGCCCCCACATTCAATGTTGAATAGATATCTTTGACAGAGACATCAAAATCAAATGGTGCCTGATTCGCTAAAATATCATCATGTGTGATATGGAATAAGTCATCAAAGATTGGAATAAAATCAATAACACTACGCTGGCCAATAAGGACACCCTTAGGTACACCCGTTGATCCGCTAGTGAAATTCAAATAAAGTGGATCCGTATCAATAGCTTGGCTGCGTATAGAAGAAAGTAAGTCTGCATCTTCTTCTCTAGCTACAAGTTCATCAAAAGTGATAACAGTTTCTTTTGTGAATAGCTGAGTTGCTTGTTCCTTATGATGTACATCTGTAATCACAAGATCAGCATCTAGCGTATCTGCCATGATGCGTAAACGTTCATCAGGTAATTCACTATTAAAGAAGCTATAGAAGTCATTCGCATAAACAACTCCTAAAAAAGCCACAATACTTTCCATCGAATGATCCATAAAGACAATGACAGGTTTTCTAACCGATGTATAAGAGGCTAAAGCACTACCAACACATCTTGCCTGTCGAGTGACTTCCTGGTAGCTTAAATACGCTTCACCCGTACTTAAGGCAGGATGTTCGGGATAAAGTGCTGTCGACTTCTCCAACATTTCTAATATACTATTCATTCTTCCCTCTCCCATAAAGTAAAACTATTTCTATTTCAATTATATAATATGGTTCACTATGAATCACGAATAACTGAATTCATAAAATATTTTCATATTTTCATGCATAGGATTTTCTTTTACATATCGCATATTACCTGTTAAGTTTTAAGAAAAAGTGTTGATATTTCTTAAAAAATTCTAAACTTTTCCCATACAAATCAAATTGTTATAACTATCATTAATATTACAAGTTTTATTCAATAAAACAATAAGCATTACATTAATGGAATTGCATTAACATGAATGGCTTAATGACAAAGAAAAAAGAGGCTTACGCCTCTTTCAGACTGTTGACAATCAAATGATTGTGGACAGTCTTTTTTGTATGGAGAATAGAAATATCAAGATGATACTTCATATATGGTATAATATATGCATGAAGGAGCTGATGTGGCATGGCTAAGAATAAGACTGAACAGAAGCAACAGTACATGATCTGTGCACTGCTTGATGACCTGGTCCCAGAGGACCACCTGGTAAGAAAACTTGATAGATATGTAGACTGGAGTTTTATCTATGATATCTGTGATCCGCTATATTCAAATAGAGGAACCAATAGAGTCGATCCTGTA
>NZ_JNKU01000063.1 GCF_000702165.1 Sharpea azabuensis DSM 18934 | reverse complement strand
ATGAATTTCTTTCTTTAGGCTTGAGAGCTTCTTGCCCGTTAGCTTTATAGAGATTCGACCATTCACGTATTCTGTTGTCACCATTTTTCCCCATATCTAATTCAAAGGCAATATCAACTGCTGATTTCTTTCCTGACTGATAATCCAGTACAGCCTGAAGTTTCTGTTCAAATGTATATTTTGCTTTTCTTCCCATAATAAAACCCCCTAAAAGCAGGGCAGTACATTTTGTGTATTTGTACTGTCTACCTTTAGGGGATCATATCAATCCGCTTTAAAATAAAGATGGCAGTTCGGATGGGAGTCGAACCCACGACCTTCCGCTTAGGAGGCAGACGCTCTATCCAACTGAGCTACCGAACTAAATAGAATTAACCAAAAAACAATGGCAGTTGTTAACCAACTGCCATTTTACTAAGAATTTTTTACACTTTCAAGTACTGTTTTCTTTTCTTTCTTTGCTTCTAGAAAAGCATCAAAGCGTACATAGACAACATAATATAAAACAATCGCAATCACAACTGCACCAAGTGCATCAAGGACTGAGTGCTGTTTTATAAACATTGTTGATAAAGTAATCATGATGGCTGAAGCAATCGCAAAGATTTTCATCTTTGTATTGCCTTTAAAGCGTTTAGACTTAATTAAGGCAATGGCACAGCCAATAGAGTTATATACATGAATACTTGGGAAGACATTCGTTGGCTTATCAGCTGTATAAACGATATTGAGGAAGAACTTCTCAATAGGTGTTCCTGTTATCACAGCTGGTCGATAGGCAAAGGTTGATGGGAAGATGGTAAAGATAATCAGACATATCGTCATCCCACCAAACATCATCGCACAAGCCTTATACCATTCATTCTTATCATAGAAGAAGACAAAAAGGAATGTGCCAAAGACAAAGAGAAACCAATACATATAGAAATCCACAAACCAAGGGACAAAAGGAATAATATGATCAAGATGTACAGATACATCATGAAATCCTGTCATGTCTCTTTGTTGGATACCGAAATACCATGGTAAATAATCAATAAAGTAGATAATGGCAACCCAGATATATTTATGAGTGTTGTAGAATTTTTTTATCATTTTCATCACCTAGGTGCCATTCTACCAAATTCATATGCTTTTCTCAACCGCAAATTATTGACATTTAATCGTTGTTTTTAGTTGAAATGGAAAATCTTCTGAGCAATTGTATAGCCCGAACTTAGGATTTTGTTGCCAACCTTGCCTCTAAGCTGCATGGCTGTGCCTAGGGCCGTACGTCTGACCTGCTTGTAGAGTTCAGGACGAGTTGTCTTGAGATAAGTCCATAATTCATCACGCTTTGCGAGATTCTCTTTACTGCCACTCTTGACAAGAAGTACAGTTGTCACGGTTGTAATCATTGTCAGGTAATGAATCATATATTTACGCATTTTACGTGATTTGAGCTTTGTAACATCAACAGCATCAATCATACGCTTGTTGACTTTGATTTGCTGGTCAATACGGCCAATCATTACCTTTTCATTAACTGACTGGTCTTCTCTACCAATAAAGTAATGATAGAGATCGACATCAAGATAATACATTGTTTTGACATATGGCAATGGTTCATAAACAAAGAGATTATCGACATAGAATGTATGGGCAGGAAGTTTTAAGCCACTCTCTCTCAACATTTCTGTACGATAGATGACTGAATGCATCAAGATATTCTGACTTGGCAAGAAATGCTTCATATCATACCAGCGGAATAAGCGTCCTACTGGCATACAGTTTGTATATTTAATGACATGCTGACTGTTTTCACTAGGTTTGTCATAGATATAATTGACAATCATCATGTCCAGTTCATCAGCTTCAAAAGACTTTAACGTACGAATGACCTGCTTAAGAGCATCAGGATCAAACCAGTCATCAGAATCAAGAACTTTAAAATACTGACCTGTGGCATAACGGATGCCAGTATTCACAGCTTCACCATGACCACCATTTTCCTGATGAATGCATCTGATGACATCTGGATATTCTTCTTCTAAGGCATCACCGATTGCTCCGGTGCGATCTGTTGAACCATCATCTACAATAATGATTTCAACATCATCACGACTACCTAACAGGCTCTTTACAGCATTTTCCATATAATCTTCTGAATTATATGAGGGAATTGTTACTGTAAGTAATTTCATGAATTTTTCCTCCTATTATGACAAGCAATTTGTCTTTTACTTTTACTCATCATACAACATCTTACCTATTCACGCAAACATCTTCATCCCAAGCCCATAAATACCATACTTTTAGCTAGTATTTCACAGCCTTTTTTGTTAGAATTTAGAAATGAGGTGGAAGAAAATGGAAGAAAAATGCACTATACAATATAAAAAATATCTACAAAACTTCATACATATATTCCAATATATCAACATCATTTTTATCATTCTAGGCATCATCGCAATTGTCGCGCCTCTGGAATGGGGCTTTAAATTAGCGGGTGTGCTTTTGGTTATTTTAGCCGGTTGTATCAGTTATTTGATGTATCAGACAAGATCATTTGAACTTACTTTCGATAAAGAGAATTGGTCTTATCGCAACTATACTTATCGCTATGATGAAATCAAGAGCTTTGTACAGACTGATCGTCACTTTGAAATCACAACGGATAAGAAGATTGTGCTTGATATCATGAACTTCGAAGTTGAAAGCTTAAGTGAAATGCTGGAAGTCCTGGCAAATCATAATATCATACCAGAAGAAGTAGAAAACACTTCAGCACTCAATAAGCTCTTCAGTTATAAGAACATGCGTATGATTACATTAGTCTTTGCAGCTATTGACTGGCTCTATCTTCTATTTGCCTTTAAGAAGGTATCTAATATGCTTGTTGTAGCGGGCGTGCTTTCTCTTGTCCCACCAATCTTCTTTGCGATATTCTATATTTATCGCTTATTAAGAGGAGATTTGGAAGTTCTCGATAAGCTTTCTACAAATCTCATGATGGTCTTCTTGCTTCCTATTATTGCTGGATTTATTGTCATGTATACAAACTTCTCTATTTCAAAGTTTACATTAGCTCTTGTTGTTACAGGTGTCTTCTTCATCTTCTTTATGATATACTATACGATGTTAAGAACACTTGTCGCCTCACCTGCTCATCGTGTCTTTATCTACTATGTCCTTTTCTTCACAGCCTTTGTAATTTTCTGGTCAAATAGCACTTTACCTCCAGATCATGTTGTTATCTCTCAAGCAACAATCACCAACAAGCGCTATATGGATGCCTCAATGGGTAAAGGCTATCAGCTCAATGCCCGCATTCCTGGAGAAAAAGTCAAGACATATAATGTTTCAAAAGACATCTATGAACACTATCAAAAAGGTGACACTATTGAAATTGAAACAAAAGTAGGAATATTTGGTATTTCTTCAAGTGAAATCAAAAAGTCCTAGCCCTCTTTATGAGAGCTAGGTTTTTTTATACAGCTTTAATAAGCTTAATATATTCATTTTCACTAATAATCTTTAAGTCCTGTCCGGCCTTCATTAAGCTAAGGGCTTTTTTGACTTTATTGTTTTTATTGCCATAACGGGCATTTTTATAATCCTTCATGCCTACTACAAGATAGTTCGTATGACTATTGACTTCTCTAGCGACAAAGGCATGAGCTTGATGAGTCATCTTTTCAAGTTCTGCACGTTCATTATGCAGTTTACCAGTAAAGACAATGGACATATTGCTTAAAGGATGAACAAGGGGATGCAAAGCAAGCAAGGCATGATCTGGTGAAATGATATTCTTATAGTAGCCTGGCTTCATAACACCGAGTTCAAGATGCATCTGTTCATGAAAGGAAAGTAATGTATCATAGTGATTATTATTCAACATTTTGACAAGAATGAAGGCACATGCCTTGGCATCACTTAAGGCATTATGAGCATCATTGAGTGGTACATTGTAGAATTCACTTAAGTCCGCAATATTATATTTCTCAAGTTCAGGACTAAGAATATGAGCAATAACATTTGTACAGCTCATGCGTAATGTTGGATAGGGAATATGAGCTTGTTTTAAGCAGGCTCTAATGTGTGCCATATCATTCTGGACATCATGACTGACCACAATCATGTCTTCAAAGAAATGGTGTATTTCTTCCCATACTTCTTTAAAAGAACGTTCTTTTTGCAAGCTCTTAGGCCTAATATGATGCACACCATAGCGATACTTATCAAAAGCTAGATTATGGGGTTTGACTAGAGAATAATAAGTATCGACAACACGTTTATCCTTTAAAACAACAATGCCAATACTACAGATCGAAGTAGGATCATTATTTAAGATTTCAATATCAAAGACAGTTATATATTCGCTCATAGAATACCTACAGCCTTCTTCGCATATTCATCTGCCATATCATTAAAATGATCACCAGAATGGGCTTGTACTTTCATAAAGATAATCTTAATCTTCTTGCTAGCATCCTTCATAAAAGCCGCATAAGCCTTCGTACCTGGCTTATTGGCTTGCCATTCTCCCTTCGCCCATTTCTCAATCCCCATATAATCATAATAAATCACAACACCATCATAGCCATGTTCAATCGCATAATTCACAGCTGACTCACTACCGGCAATCTCACCAGCTACATTACGCATACCAACATAATCAGGATGGTTACCCTTACCATAAAGAATCTCTTTAACCTTTCCTCCATCAATTAAGATAGCACCATAGCCATAAATCTTGTTTTTCGCATGAAAACTGCCATCAACATAGGCAATCAATCCATGATTCATAGGTGGCATATGGACTTCATCTTTCACAAAAGCTTCTGCTTCCTCTCTTGTCGTAAATGATTTATAGACTGCTCCCGGATATCCATTAACCTGTTGTTTACAAGCATCCCAGCTATTATAAACACCTGGACGCTTTCCTTTTCTTACTGCATAATACTTCATAAATATCGACCTCGTGATTATGATAGGGAGAAAACACGCTTTTGTCTAGTATTAGAGACGGGAAATTTGTATAATAGTACAAGAGGTGTTCATATGAAAATTGAGAGTAGATTTCTAAAATATATTAGTTTTGATACACAATCAAGTGAAGAATCAACAACATCCCCTTCTACTGATAAGCAGAAAGTCTTAGGGGAATTCTTAGCAGAAGAAATGCGTATCTTAAAATTGCAGGATGTTATGCAGGATGAATATGGTATTGTCTATGGCACAATTCCTGGTAATACGGATCAGGGTGATGTTATAGGCTTTATTGCCCACATGGATACAAGCCCTGACGCCAGTGGGGAAAATGTCAATCCCCAGATTATTCGTAATTATAATGGTCAGGTCATTACAATCAATGATGAAAAGAAGATGTATCTTGATCCAGAAGAATATCCAGAGCTCAAAGATCTTATTCATCATGACATTATTACGACTGATGGTACAACATTGTTAGGAGCTGATGATAAGGCAGGTATTGCGATTATTATGTCAGTTGCTGAATATATGTATCGTCATCCAGAATTCAAACATAATGATATCAAGATTGCCTTTACATGTGATGAAGAAGTAGGCAGAGGTACAGAACATTTCAACATTGAACGTTTCAATGCCGATTATGCCTATACCGTTGATGGTGGTGATATCAATCAGTATAACTTTGAAAACTTCAATGCCTACAAAGCAGTTGTCAGAATTACTGGTCAGTCATTCCATACCGGTGATGCGAAAGGCAAGATGGTGAATGCCCTGACAATCGCACGTAACTTTGACAGTATGCTTGGTGAAGCGAACCGTCCTGAAACAACGGAAGGTTATGAAGGCTTCTATCACCTTTATGATATACATGGTGATGTAGCAAGTGCTACTTTGACATATCTTTTACGTGAACATGATATGGATAAAATGCATAAACTGATGGAACGCATGAGTTCCACAGCTGATTATCTCAATACCATTCATGACAACAGTGTACAGATTGAATATATACATCAATATGACAACATGAAAGATATTATGATCAAAGTCCCTCAAATCGTTGAACAGATTGACATAGCTATGCGTGATTTAGGCATGGATCCAAGACCTACACCAATTCGTGGCGGTACTGATGGAGCTATGCTTTCCTATAAAGGCTTACCATGTCCTAACTTAGGTACAGGTGGCTATAACTATCATGGTGAATATGAATATGCATCACTGACACAAATGAAAAAGGGTGTTGAACTTATTCTTAGAATGATCAAGAACAATGTTGAAGCATAAAAAGAAGCATCAACCTTTATAGGGTTGGTGCTTTTATTTACAAAAAGAGAAGAAGATTAGTTTCTTGTCTGTAAACTTTTAATCTTGTCATGATAATAATAGAAGGAATCTTTTTTATAGCGTTTAAAGCTTCCCTGTCCACAATTATCAACATCTACATAAATAAAGCCATAGCGCTTATCGATATTACCCGTTGATAAAGCCATCAGGTCCATAACACTCCAAGGCAAGTAGCCGATGACATCTACTCCATCTTCAATAGCTTCAAGCATGGCATTGATATGGGCATCAAGATATTGTATGCGATAATCATCATGAATCGTGCCATCACTATTAAGTGTATCTTTTGCACCTAAGCCATTCTCAACAACCATAATAGGAATTTGATAGCGATCATAAGTTTCATTTAAGAAATAACGGAAGCCCTGCGGATCGATCTGCCAGCCCCATTCACTTGCCTTAAGATATGGGTTCTTGAGTCCAGCTACAAGATTGGCTGCCGTTTTAGGGGCATCTTTGTCATAGCCAATACAGTTTGTCATATAGTAGGAACATGCATAGAAATCAACAACACCTTTCTTAATTTCTTCTAAATCACCATCATAGATATCAATATGAATGTCATGTTCACGCATATATCGCAAGGCATAACCTGGATAATGTCCACGTATCTGAACATCGCTGGTGAAGTAGTGCTTCATTTGGCGATCCTGTTGCATGAGAAGGACATCATCAGGAGCACAAGTTAACGCATAATTGATCATTGAGGCTGTCATCGTACCAAAATGGAAATCAGGATTTATTGTTTTGCCTAGGCAAATTGCTTTTGCAGAAGCTACAAATTGGTGATGAAGAGCCTGGAAACGATTTCGTTCTGTATTGAGGGGTGATTGAATGGACGAGAAGATGCCTCCTGCTGTCATAATACCAAAAGGTACAAGCAGACAGTTCATTTCATTAAACATAATCCAGTATTTCACTTTATACTTATAACGCTTGAAGATGGTTTCACAATAGCGGACATAAAAATCAATCATTTCTCGATTGAGCCATCCCCCTTCTAATGCTCTTTTAAAAGGCGATTCATAGTGAGAGATAGTCACAACAGGTTCAATATGATAGCGACGTAATTCATCAAAGATGGCATCATAGAACTTTAGGCCTTCTTCATTTGGCTCTTTATCACCACCATTTGGGAAAATACGTGTCCAGGCAATCGACATACGATAGCTATTAATCCCTAGTTCACTAAAGAGCTTGATGTCTTCCTTATAATGATGATAGAAATCAACAGCTTGATGAGAGCTATAATAACGACCCGTAATGACACCCTTCGTCTCTACGCGATGGTTTTCACCTTGCGCCAAGACATCAATCACGCTTAAGCCTTTACCACCTTCATTATAGCCGCCTTCAATCTGATTAGCGGCTGAAGAAGCACCCCATAAAAAATCCTTATTCAACATTGAGTAATTTCTCTTTTCTTTTAATTTTGGAAGATGCAAGAACATCAACTTTCTTATATTGTGCTGAGTTTGTGACAATAATCGGTGTGACGCATTCATAACCCTGTGACTCAATCAATGCCTGATCGAATTCAAGTAATGTCTCACCCATCTTCACACGATCTCCCTGCTTAACATACGCCTTAAAGCCTTTACCATTTAAATTAACAGTATCCAAGCCAACATGAATCAATAATTCCAAGCCATCATCACGCTTCAAGCCAATGGCATGTTTTGTAGGGAAGATAGCCATGACTGTGCCATTAAATGGGGCAACAACCTTGCCTTCAGTTGGTTTAATCGCAATCCCCTGACCCATTGCACCACTTGCGAATGCTTTGTCTTTGACTTCTGAAAGAGGCATAATTTCACCAGTTAATGGAGAGACAATTTCATCTTTTCCTGACTGATCAAAACCCATAATGACAGTAATCACAGCAGTACCAATAAATGTTGCGATAACAGTAATAATGGCGCCAATAAATGAACGAGTTGTTCCAGCAAAGATAGGTAAAGAGATAAGTGATGGAGAAACAAATGAGAATGCAGTAACACTTAATAAGCCTGCTAAACAGCCACCAGTAAGTGAACCAATAAGCATCACAATAAATGGTCTCTTAAGCTTTAGGTTAACACCATATAAAGCTGGTTCAGTAATACCAAATAAAGCAGAGATTGTTGCTGATAAGGCAGTTCCTTTCATCTTCTTGTCGCGTGAACGTAAGAAGACGCCAAATGCTGCACCACCTTCGGCAATATTGGCAACAAGTCCACTAGGAACAAGAACCGCATCAAAGCCCTGCGTAGCAAACATTTGAATCATTAATGGAATTAAAGCATTATGCGTACCAGTAAAGACTAAGAATGGGAAAATTGCTGCATTTAAACCAACGGCAATCCAGCCCCACTTGTTCATCAAGTTGCAGAAGACCTGGAAGTAATCACCAGCAAATGTGCCTAAAGGACCAATGACAATCAACATGATTGGAGCAGTAATAAGAATAGTAAGCATTGGTCTTAAAAAGACTTTGACTAAATTAGGACAGATCTTTTCTGTCAACTTATTGACATATTTCATCAGCCAGACAGATAAAATGACTGGTAAAGCCTGAGCTGAATAGCTGACAAGTCTTACTGGAATATTGATAAATGAAGTATACTGGGCACCCTTAGCTGATAAAGCTGAGAAGTTTGGATGCAAGAGAATAGCCCCAAGCAACATGCCTAAGAACGGATCTGTATCCATCTTCTTTGCACTTGTATAACCGACAAATATTGGCAAGAAGTAATATACAGAGTCACCTAGAATATTCAATATCACATAAGTTGAACTCTTGTCGCTTAAAAGAGATGTGTTTAATAAAATCGCAATCAAGACTTTAATCATACCACATCCAGCAATCAAGGGAATAATAGGCGTAAATGAACTAATGAAGACATCTAATGCCCCACTGGCATATTCCTTAACCGTCTTCTTCTTTTTCACTTCAACCTTTTGAGTCTCACTACCAACAAGTTTATTCACTTCCTTGTAAACCTGTTCCACTTCATTTCCAATAACAACCTGGAACTGACCACCTGAAACAATGACATCAAGCACACCATCTAACTGACTAATCGCCTCTTTATTTGCTTTTTCTAAGTCATTCAATGTCATTCTCAGTCTCGTATAACAATGTGTATACGAAGCAATATTTTCTTTTCCACCGACAAGTTCAACGATGGATTTTGCAATATCTTTATAATCCATAAGTTTTCTCCTTCATTTCTTGAAACGCGTTTTCTTAATACAACACTATTTTAGAGAAAACACGCTTTTTCTTCGTTCACATTCTTACCTTTATAAAATAAAAAAATGGCTCTTCTGCACTATGTGTGGGTAGATTTTTATAAAAAATGATGAATATCTCCTTTAGTTATCGGTGATTATTGAAGGATTTAATAAATAAAAAACCATATGGTATTTTCTATAGCGTCCAAAC
>NZ_JNKU01000062.1 GCF_000702165.1 Sharpea azabuensis DSM 18934 | reverse complement strand
CCTGCATTTGGTCGAAGCTCCGGCTCAAAGTCAACATTCAGGACTACAAAGTATTTACCTGCAGGAGTACGCTCTACCGTGACATTATTGATATGCCCGACTTCCATGGACTGTCTGATCTTGACATACCCAAGCTTCGGAAGCTTAATATACTTCCCGATTATGCGGATGTTATCGCCCTGGTTGATGGTTCTGTATGACTGGTGGTTATTATGTTTACTTTTGAACTGCGGATGTCTAGCGCGTTTCTCAAAGAAATTTTTAAATCCACGCTCTAAATCCCTCAAAGACTGCTGGAGTGCAATAGAATCAACGTCCTTCAGGAAAGCAAAGTCAGCCTGCTTTTTAAGGTCTGTGAGCATGGCAGATGTTTGGCTATAGCCAATCTTTTCGCCATTGGAACAGGCACCGTTACGCATGGCAAGACCTTTGTTGTAGATGAGCCTGCAGCATCCGAGTGTTTGGTTTATTAAGTTTTGCTGTTTCTTATTGGGATACGCCCTAAATTTAACACCTTTGTTCATGCTTACACCTACGGTCTTGTTTTTTGGGTATCTACATACCACTTAATAGTTTCGGGACTTACATTGCCTGCCGTACTTACAAAATAGCTTCGAGTCCAAAGACTCGGCATTGCTTTAAGCTGTGGAAATTCTTCCCTTAATCGATGTGAAGTACAGCCCTTAATCTGCTTCATTATGTTTGGAATGGACATGGTTGGCAGTACGCTAACGAAAATGTGTACATGGTCTACATGACATTCCAGAGCAAGGATTTCAATACCTTGTTTTTCACATTCAGCAGTAGTAAGTTCTTTAAATCTTTCCTCGACACCCTGGATATTAAATATTTTTCTGCGGTATCGAGGACAAAATACAAAATGGTAGTTAATCAATGATACAGTTGTTTTTGTATGTTTATATTCATTCTTCATGAATATATAGTAGCACATCTGTAGATATTAATAAAAATATTATCTACAGAAAGTAAAGAAGTGGGCTATCATCCTCACGATTGAAACCGTGGGTTTTCTCGCCCACATGGGTTATAAGAAAAAGCACTCATCTCAAGTGCTTTAACGATATCTTTTGTTGACTTCAAGAAAGGTCGCTTTGCCTTCAATATAATCACGAAAGACACTCATGATATCCTGTCCTCGATATATTGCACATAATCCACAATTATCACAATCACCAATGCAATGAAAAGTCTCCTTAATATAGGATTCTCTTTCCTGGGGCGTTGATTCATGTATGTCCGGTGGCATCATTTTAAAGCATCCCTTACAATATCTGCATGATCAAAGGCAAGATCATCGAATGTCATTGCTATATCACCATGTGTAAGTGTTTCACCACTGATCTTAAACCAGCAGGCAGCACTTGCATCATCTCCTGCCTTAACATCCGCCTTTTTAATGAAGGCTTTATATGCAGCTGAAACAACCCAGCCACGAGGATCACGATTTGGCTTTGAATAAACGCCAACAAGTTTTTCCTTCACGCCTTCAAGTCCTGTTTCTTCAAAGAGTTCTCTTGCTGCCGTTTCTTCAAGCGGTTCGTTCTTGTTCGCAAAGCCCCCTGGTAATGCCCACTTGCCAAGGAAAGGATGGTTTCCTCTTTTGACAAGCAGAATTTCATGTGTATCGCTCAAGATGACATTATCAGCAGTTAATGAAGGCTTTGGATACTTGGAATCATCATATTGCTTAAGATATTCTTCTTCACTAAGTCCATTCTTATCAAGCATTTTCATCACTTCTTTCTTCATCAATAGCTTCTCCCTCAACAACCTGCTCGCTACTTTGATCCAAGCCTTGTTCATGATTATAAATACGCATAAAGAAGATTGCGACACCGATATGATATTCTGCAGAAAAGAAATATGCCTGGATGAATGCTGTCGCAATAACCGCAAGCAATGCACTAATTGGTCCTAAGAAGCCTAATGCACTGCCAATAATGCCATCTACTAGTGCTGAAAGGATGAGCCAAGGCAGGTAGGAAAGAAAAAGCTTAATTAGTGACCAGACATGGCCATGAATCATGCGATAGCTATCTTTGATGGCTGCCATTTTTCTTTCACCCTTAGTTTCTATGACATAACCTGTAAAAGACAAAGTTATGGTGATATAAAAGGCATAAAGGAGAACGGCTAGAATGAGAATGGCATAAAGGACGATTGTTCCTGTCGCAAGAGTATCGAGTGAGACACTTGTCATCGCAGCAATACTAAAACCCATGCTTAAAGATAAAACAACCACTAATACAACTGCTGGTAAGAATTCACATAGACCAACCAGGAAATAAGTTGGAAAGAGTTCTTTAAAACGTCTAAGTCCAGTCATACTGTCTTCTCTAACAACAACCTGATTTTCCTGTCCTGTCACCATCTTCAATGATGCAACAACAAGGCCATGAGGCATTGTCAACAAGAGTATGCGTAATAAGAAATCAAGAATTGAAGCATTCGTATCTTCAAATAATGCTGGTAAAGATGTCATAATGGCAATAATAGTTGCCGTATAAATCATATTTTTACGATTCTTATCTAAAAAATAATGTGCTTCATTCTTAATCGAATGATAATCTAAATTCAACATAATAAGTATTCCCCCTTGCTTCTATTCTATCATAACCTTCTCCCTCAATAAAACTATTAGGCAATCATTTTTGCTACATCATCAAATACTTTATTCATATCGCTATGATTATCAACAACTTGACCATCTTCACGTATTAATAATTCATGATAATAGGCATGCTTTGTGTGTAAATAAGTAGAATCAATATTGTTGCAGATAATGGCACAATAATATGGTCCTGCATGCATATTTGCATTCTTATAGTTCATCTGATAGACGGCAATAAGTCGATGTTGCCTATCATCATACCACAAAGAATCACGAATAAATGAATAGTTATATCCTGGTTGAGAAGGATATTGTTTTAAGAGCGATAAGTCTGCATGAGATACAAACTGATCAATGATATTTTGTGGTAGATCTCGAAAGCTATAAGTTGTTATAAGTTGATGAACACGAACATGTTTGACTGTATGATGAACAAAGAGGTGTTCTCTTTTGGCGAGTTGATGATCGTAGTGAATTTGAATTGTGACAAGATCACCATTGCTTAAGAGATGTTCATCATAGCTATAGGTCAGAGTTTTAGCGAACGCCGGATAAGCTTTCGATAATGCTGGATGGGTGATTGAAGCAATTTGTCCTGCCCCATTTTGACCAGAAAAGTGCACCATCAGATTCTCTGATAAATGAATACCAATATGTTTTTCTAAATGGAAACAGCCTCCTATCATTATCACTACAACAATCACTATAAGATAATCAATCTTCAACAAGGTTAAGCATAGCTTTGTCAGTAATTGACGTATAGATATACTAAAAGCAAGCAAGATAAGAAAAGCAGTCAGGTAGATGTATGGCATATAAAGCATTATATGTCTTCTTGCCTGATTGCTTATCTCTCCACGGATAATAGCCTGAAATTTCTCATAGTTCACTGCCACCATCAAAAGCATGAAAAGACAAATCAATAACACAATCATATGCAAATATCCTGGCATTGTTTGTTTCCGTTTGAAAAATAGATAGATGGCATGACCTACTTGTCCTAATAATGAAATCGTCAGTAAACTAAAGGTGAGTGTAATATAAAAGAAAGTTGTTTGCAGATGCACAAGCGCATAACTTGCCATCAGCTTTGAAACAAGGTATATGAGAAGGGCTATGATCAGCAGGTGGAGAAAATCAATAATATAATCTTTATTCTTTTCCATTCCAGCAATATGTGCATAGCTTGTTGGCATCAAGTCCTGTTGCTTCAAGAAGGTCATCGAGTCGATTATAGCGAAGGGTTGTAAAGTGTTGCTGCTTTTTAATCATATCCACCATTTTCAAATAACGTGAGGAATCTGGGTTGCAGTAATCATAGAGGATATCAAGACTTACATTCTCACCCTCTTCTTGTTGAATCATCCTTCTGGCAATTAATTCCATCTCGCTATTGCTTCTTGAGAAATTGAGATATTTACAGCCAAACATAATTGGCGGACAGGCAGGACGAACATGAACTTCTTTCGCTCCACTAGAATATAAGAATTCAACCGTTTCTCTTAGCTGTGTTCCTCTGACGATTGAGTCGTCGATCAGTAAGAGGCGCTTATGTTCAATAAGCTCATGTACAGGGATAAGTTTCATCTTTGCAATCATGTCACGCTTTGATTGAATGGTTGGCATGAAAGAACGTGGCCATGTTGGTGTATATTTGATAAATGGTCTTGAAAATGGCACATTTGAAGCATTCGCATAGCCAATAGCATGTGCTGTACCACTATCAGGTACACCCGCAACTGTATCGATTTCAACTGGTTCTTCACGATCACGCAAAGCTAGCTTTTCCCCGCAGCGATAGCGCATTTCTTCAACCGATACGCCTTCATAACGACTTGCTGGATAACCATAATAAACCCATAGGAATGTACAAATGCGCATCTTGTCACCAGGAGCCACAAGCGTCTTGACGCCATCTTGTGTCATGATTGCAATTTCACCTGGCCCCAATTCCTTATAATCCTGATAACCTAAGTTCAGATAGGCAAATGCTTCAAAAGAAGCACAATAGCCATCATCCTTTTTTCCAACAACCAATGGTGTACGACCATATTTGTCTCTTGATAAATATATGCCGGCATGCGTCAGCAACAAGATTGTCATTGATCCATCAATCATCTTCTGGGCATACTGCAATCCCTCAATTAAATTATCACGCGAATTAATCAAAGCGGCGACAATTTCCACCGTATTGATTTCCGAACCACTCTGTGCAAGAAAATGCATATGGCTATGCTTTAAAAGCCGGTTAAGCAGTTCCTCCATATTATTAATCTTACCAACACAGCTAATCGCATATGTCCCATGATGAGAACGGACAATCAAAGGCTGAGGATCATAGTCTGAAATACAGCCAATTCCAAGATACCCTTTCATGTCATTAATTTCTGCTGAGAACTTTGTCCTGAATGGGGAGTTCTCGATATTATGTATGGAACGCGTAAAACCAGCCTCTTCACTATAAACAGCCAAACCCGCTCTTCTCGTTCCTAAATGAGAATGATAATCCGTACCAAAAAACAAATCAAAAACACAATCATTTTGGCTTGCCGCCGCAAAAAATCCACCCATAAGAAAATCTCTCCTCCTCTTTAATTAATATTATATCCATTCACATTTCTATCGCCATAAAAATATCATAACGCTTACAAAAAAATATTGGTTCCTTCCATTAGCTTGTGATTTTTTTATTAAATTAAAATAAAGAGTTTGTTTTTATAGGCGGTAATGATATAATAATATGGCACTGATTTTTCAGTGTCTTGGATTGTATGAACAATAATACAATTTATGTATTGAGGGAGCATTGTTCATATGTTGTTCTATAAAATTTATTGGAGGAAGTTATGGAAAACGTTAAGAAAATAACGTGGTATAACCTGGCTTTTATGGCATTCTCAACTGTTTGGGGTTTTGGTAATGTCTTAAATGGCTTTGTATACTTTAATGGTATTCAGGTTATCTTCAGCTGGATTCTTATGTTTGCCCTCTATTTCGTGCCTTATGCACTTATGGTTGGTGAACTTGGTTCCGCTTTTAAAGACGCTGGCGGAGGTGTCAGCAGCTGGATTCATGAAACAATGGGTCCAAAATTAGCCTATTATGCAGGTTTTACATACTGGGCTTGTCACATTACTTACATTTCATCAAAAGGTACTGGTGGATTGAAGGCCTTGAGCTGGGTTATCTTTAGAGATGGTAACATCTTGAATAAGCTTGGTACGCTTAATACACAGCTTATTACTTTAGCCTTGTTCTTATTCTTCTGCTTTGTTGCCTCTAGAGGTTTAACACCTTTAAAAGGTCTTACAAGAATTGCAGGTACTTCAATGTTTGTAATGTCCTTACTCTATATTGTCATGATGTTTGCAGCTCCTGCCATTAACCCTCATGCACATTATGTATCAATGGACTTTACAATGAAGAACTTAATTCCACAGTTTGATACAAAGTACTTTACTTCACTTTCAATCCTTGTCTTTGCGGTAGGTGGATGTGAAAAGATCTCACCATATGTTAACCAGGTTGAGGATAGTGAAAAAGGTTTCCCTAAAGGTATGATTTCCCTTGCCATCATGGTTATGGTTTGTGCAATCTTAGGTACGATTGCAATGGGAATGATGTTTGATCCAAAAGTGATTAACGCTTCAAAGGCAAGCTTCGATGCTTATAATGCCAATGGTTCATACTGGGCATTCCAGAGGCTTGGTCAGTACTACCATATGGGTGATGCCTTGATGATTATCTATGCTTTATGTAATGTTGTCGGACAGTTCTCTACACTTGTACTATCAATTGATGCACCACTTAGAATGTTACTTGAAAATGAACATGCTAAGGAATTCATTCCAAAAGGCTTATTCAAGAAAAACAAATATGGTGCTTACATTAATGGTATCTGGTTAGTCGTTGCACTATCTGGTTCATTAATCCTTGTTCAGGCATTCGTTCCAAGTGCTGACGCTGTCTTGATGCAGCTGACAAAGATCAACTCTGTTGCCATGACTTTGCGTTACTTATGGGTATTTGCAGCTTATATCGCTTTACGCTCAGCTACAAATTATGCTAAATTTAATCCAAGCTACAGAGCCTTCAAGAATCAGTTTGTTGCAAGATTCTTTGGTATCTGGTGTTTCGCTGTTACCGCAGCTTGTGATATCTTAGGTATGATTGATAGCGATATATTCACAATGGTGCTCAAGATTTCTGTACCATTAATTCTATTCCTATTAGGTTTAATCCTGCCAGTTATCGCAAAAAGACAAAAAGCTGCAGCTTAGCACGCACATGATCCCAGAGGCAACTCTGGGATATTTATTTAAGGAGGATTTTATATGGATTTCAAGAAAGTTTCAGAAGATTTATTATCATTTGTACAACAGTCCCCTACTGCTTTTCATGCCGTTAATAATATTGCTGAAAGATTAAAGCAAGATGGCTTTGTACAATTATTAGAAGGTGATCATTGGGATATTGAAAAAGGCAAAAAATACTTCACAACAAGAAATGATTCATCCATCATTGCCTTTAAAGTTGGTAACAACCTTGAACATTACTCATTCAACATTGCTACAGCTCATTCCGATAGCCCTACTTATAAACTCAAAGAAAATACAGAACTACAAGTTGTGAAGAACCACTATATGCAGCTTAATACTGAAGGATATGGTGGAATGATTGATAATACTTGGTTTGATCGACCTTTATCAATTGCTGGTCGCGTATTGGTTAAAGAAGGCGACAGCTTTGTTTCTAAGTTATTCTCTATCGATCGTGATTTAGTCATGATTCCTAATGTCGCTATTCATATGAATAGAAAAGTCAATGATGGATATAGCTATAATAAGCAGGTAGACTTATTACCATTATTTGGTGGTGCAGATTGTCAGAGTGGCGATTTCATGAAGCTTGTTGCCAAAGAATTAGGTGTTGATGTGAATGACATCTATGGCCACGATCTCTTCCTCTATAACCGCCAGAGTCCAAGTATCTGGGGTGCTCATGAAGAGTTTATCTCATCCGGTCACCTTGATGACTTACAATGTGCTTATAGCGCCATGTCTGCTTTATTAAATGGATACAATGACCAATCTATTGATGTCATGGCTATTTTCGATAATGAAGAAGTAGGCAGTGGAACGAAGCAGGGCGCTGATTCAACATTCCTCTATGATACATTGACTAGAGTTAATGCTGCCTTAGGTATGAGCAATGAAGACTACTTAAGAGCTGTTGCTTCAAGCTTTATGCTTTCAGCCGATAATGCACATGCCGTACATCCAAACCATCCAGAATATACTGATGTCAATAACTGTGTTTATATGAATGAAGGTGTTGTTGTAAAAACACATGCTGGACAGAAATATTGTTCTGATGCCGTCTCATCAGCAATCTTCAAAGGCTATGCTAAAAATGCCAATGTCCCACTCCAGTACTTTGCAAATCGTTCAGATAAAGCCGGAGGTTCAACTCTTGGCAACATTTCCCAAGCTCATGTCTCATTGAATTCTGTTGATATTGGACTTCCTCAGCTAGCAATGCATTCATCATATGAAACAGCTGGTATTAAAGATACAAAGTATATGATTGATGTTATGACTGAATTCTACAATAGCCATGTAGAAGCAAATGGTCCTCATAGCTTAAAAGTCACAAAATAAATTATCCCTTAACATCTTGCTCTATCAAATAGAGTCATGACCGTTTAAAGAAAGGATTCCCCTATGAACACAAAAGATCCCCTTTATATCTCAACAATGGATAAAGCCAAGAAACTTGATCATGATAAATTTGAGATATATATGACCATCCAGCAATATGTTCTTGCTCATTGTGAGGATAGTTTAAAAGCTAATATGATGCTCTCCCATGCCATCGATGAACTCAAAGAGCACAATATCGCCCCTTCAAATCTTAAGACATATTACCGTCATCTTGAAAAAGATTTTCCAATCAAGAAAGAGATGAAGGAAGAGCTCAGCCGCTCACAAAACAATATGTCCGTATCATTGATCTGGTGTACAATGAGCAGTTTTATTGTATTGATGTTTATCAAGGAAGTTGTGATGAATCACTATATGATTCATCTATATGTTGATAGCGCTATTGCGATTGTCGCCTTCTATATTATGCTTCATCAGCTCCATATCGAGCTAAACATTCTTAATATGAATAAAATAACAAAACGGCCACTTGTCGTCATGGTTGTTGCAATTGTTGCAGGAATGATAGTAAATATTGTTGCTGGCTTATCAAGCGGGGCAATAGCTAAGTTTGATTTTTCTTTTCTTATTCTTGTTGTTGGGATGTTTACAAGTCGATCTATTTTTATTAAGCAAACTAAGGGTTTGTCCCGTAATAACTAAATAATTTGAGGTCTGCTAAGCAGATCTCTTTTTTTACCCTCGATTCTAAGAGTGATAGTGTAATTTTGCAATATACAGGCATAAAAAAACACCAGCCGAGCTGATGTCCCTTGTGCATTAGAAAGAAATTGCGTCGTCGTTCTTGATTTCCTTGCCTGCTTTGTCAGTAGCAACGTAATAAACTGCATTTTCAGCAGGTTTAAAGTAAATATCAAGAGTATCTAATTTATTAAGTACTACTTCTTTAGCTTTTAAGTCTTCCTTAACAGCTTTTTCGATATCTTTGACATCTACACCGTTAGTACCAAACTGTACCTGAATCTTTGTTTTCATAAGTTTCTCCTCCTTATGTGTTATAGTATAGTGAATTCATTTGGATATATCAAGCATTTTTCCATTGGCATAATACCAATAAAAAAGGATTTTCCAAATCATATGTCTCCTCCAAGCATATCAAATGGAAAACCCAACGCCCCAATAAAGCATTAGTTCCCCACCACAAGAACTAACACCCGTAAGAATCCTCACTCCAGTAAAAGAAAAGCAATATTATTATGGATGCTTTCTATTCCTGGGAACTCTTACATAGTTATTTTATCATAAATCATTAAAAATGTAAAAGATTAGTAACAAATTAACGATATTTCACTAGTTTTTTGTTATTATTACTTAATTTTCAGTAACCGATGAATAAATTAGTGATTCATTTGTCTTCTTTATCAGATAAATTATCATAACAAGTGCAACATATGAAAAGTTCATAGGAATTATCTATGCTACTATGTGAGTGACCAAAAAAACATAGAATGGAGATAAGCCTATGAACTATAACCATATTAACATAAATGAGCGTTCCTGCATCTATCAATTTCTCGGTCTGGGCATGAGTATACGTGGGATTGCAAAGGCACTTCATAGAAGTCCTTCCACCATTTCCCGAGAGATAAAAAGGAATTCATACCGTTCCTGGAGCAATTTCAAAGAGCATGATAGATATTTCCCTGTAAAAGCCCAGGAAAAATATGAAGAAA
>NZ_JNKU01000061.1 GCF_000702165.1 Sharpea azabuensis DSM 18934 | reverse complement strand
CCCCTCCGAGATGAGACCTCCCGCCGCAAGGCTAAGGCCCCTCGAAGACTACGAGGTTGATAGACCGGGAGTGCAAGCATGGCGACATGCTGAGCGGACCGGCACTAATAGGCCGAGGACCTGGCCACAAGAGTGAGGAGAGAGTAATGCGTCCGGCTTTGAGGGATGACCCTCGGAATCTGGTGGAGATGGCGCGGCGGGCACACCTGTACCCATCCCGAACACAGAAGTTAAGCGCCGCAGCGGCGACGATAGTGCGCGAGTGCGACAATAGCGCTCCGCCAGGTAGCGAGAGGACCGGAAGGTCCTTTCTTTTCTCCAATTACAGCCTTAAGAAAGGTTGTTGATATAAATTTGGTTCATCAATTATGCATGGTAATTCATGAAAATAATTGTTGACCGCTATACTGATAAATGGTATAGTAACCATGGTCCTTTCAAAGGACAATACAATGACTCGCTAGCTCAGTCGGTAGAGCATCTGACTTTTAATCAGAGGGTCAGGAGTTCGAATCTCCTGCGAGTCACCATCTTATGCGGGTGTGGTGAAATTGGCAGACACGCTAGACTTAGGATCTAGTGCTCCGGCGTGCAGGTTCAAGTCCTGTCACCCGCACCATTACTAAGAAGTTGTCATCGAGTTAATCGGTGATTTTTTTATAGGAGAAATTATGAGGGAAAAGGAAAAAATGATGGCTGGCATGTGGTATGATGCCAACTATAATCGAGAACTTACTGAACTACGTTTTAAAACTCAGGAGCTTCTTTTAAAGTTTAATCAGACACCTTTATCTCATCAGGACGATATTCATGATTTATATAAAGAACTCTTTGGTACTGTTCCTAAAGGATTAACTATTATTGCGCCATTAACAGTTGACTATGGTTCAAATATTTCCTTTGGAGAGAATGTTTTTGTGAATGCATCATGTTATTTCATGGATGGAGCGAAGATTACAATTGGTCATAATGTTTTTATTGGGCCTTATTGTGGTTTTTATACTGCTAGCCATCCATTAGCTTACAAATATCGTAATCAGGGATTAGAAAAAGCTAGTCAGATTGTCGTTGGAGATAATTGTTGGTTTGGTGCTAATGTTTCTGTCATGCCTGGCGTGAAGATTGGAAATGGCTGTGTCTTGGGAGCTGGTAGTGTTGTAACGAAGGATGTACCTGATAACTCACTTGTCACAGGTGTCCCTGCAAAAGTTATCAAAGTCATTGATCAAAATGGTGAACTTGAAGACTAATAATGAATATTATGATTTATATGGGAAGAGCTATCTTCCTTTTTTTGGTTTTATCACTAAATTTTTGTCTTTTATTCTAATTGTGTTAAATTAATAAGATTTAACACAATTGACTTAGCAAAAAGAATAAGCTTTATAAACTTTTTGTATGCATCCAAATAGATACTTTATGATACTAAAAAAATCCTTAGATGGGGTGGTTAAATGAAGAAGTGGACTGTACAAGCTTCCAACAATCAACAAGATGATTTCATTCAAAAAGAACAAACAAACATAGAATTATCAGGCCATAATGAAGAACTTGGACAAGACAAAGATAATTGTATTTATCGTTGTAAGCCAAACTACATTATGCGTGAAATTGCAGGAGAATCTGTTTTAGTTTCTGTTGGTAATGGTGTTGCTGATTTTTGTGGGATTGTCAAACTGAATGATTCGGCAAAGGTTATCTGGAGCGCATTACAAAATGGAACAACACAAGAAGAATTGATACAAGCCTTAGTCAATACTTTTCATATAACAGAGAATCAGGCAAAGAAGGATGTTGCACAATCTTTAGAACACCTTTTAAATAAAAGGATGATTACTTGTGAATAAGATACAACATAGAACTCCTCTTAATGGAACATTTGAATTAACAGGTCGGTGCAATCTTTCCTGCAAGATGTGTCTTGTCAGAGTCGATCAGGCACAAATCAAGAAACTCAAAAAACGTGAAAGAACTACAAACGAATGGATTCAAATGGCTAAACAAGTAGCAGATGCTGGCACGCTAGGGCTTTTGTTGACAGGTGGAGAAGCGATGCTTCGTCCGGATTTTTGTGAAATATATGAAGCAATCGCAAAGATGGGATTCCTCATTACGCTGTATACGAATGCGACAATGGTCACTGAGAAGATTATGGATTTATTTAGAAAATATCCACCTCATAAAATAGGTGTTACGATGTATGGAGCATCCAACAGTACATATGAAAAACTATGTGGCTGTAAAGATGGCTATGACCGTTTTATTGAAGGTATTGAACAACTCACGACCTTACCGTCGCTATTTGAAATAAGAACAACGATCGTAAAAGATAACCGAAGCGATTTGTTAGCTATGCAGCAGTTCACAAATGAGAAATTCGGGCCTGATAAGGTCCTTCAGATCAGTCGTTTTATCTCAAAGAGTATTCGTGGTGGTATTGCCTGTGCTGAGAGGTGTCGTTTGTCACCAGAAGAAAATGTGGCAATGATTGATAGTGGGTTAGTTGAAACCTATCAGAAAGTAAAAAATGGTGAATTAGAGCTACCTAATACTATTGAAAAATACCCTCTAAAAAGATATGGAACAGTATCTGAAAGTGGCTATTTGTTTCAAAACTGTGATGCCGGTATCAATCAATATACTATAACTTGGGATGGTAGTATGTATGCCTGTGAGCTGATGAGTGAGGGCTGCACAAAACCATTTGAAGTAGGCTTTCAAAAAGCTTGGGAAGAACTCCCCAATTGTTATCCGGAAAGCCATAGTATTCAAGTATGCGAACAATGTCAATATGAGCCTTTCTGTGAATCTTGTCCGGCAATCAGGAAAGCAGAAACAGGAGACTTTTTTGGCAAACCAGACTATTTTTGTGCAGAAGCAAGATGTATCTATAACATGCTTAAAGAGATGCATGTCATATAGAAAATAATCAAGGAGGAAGCAAAAATGTTAAAAGATGGTATGAAAAAAGAAAACTATGAAAGTCCAAGATTTGATTTTGAAGAAATGCAGTTAACGGAAAAAGTGGCAGATACATGCTGGGGCTATGCCTATGCCTGGTATGATGCTGATAAGGATGGCAAGATTGATGTTCAAGATGGTGAAAAGGTTGAATTAAGTCAACTAGGACTAGGAGATAGTGGATGCCAGGGAGAAGCTGCAAGAGAAGCGTTAAAGACTTATTTCTTTGATAAGTTTGGTGTAAAGCTTTCAAACAAAGATGTATCTACAAATACAATGAGTCCATTAGTGATCGGTTCAAATAGCTAATATGGAAGACAATCGCATTCGAAAAAGTCCTAAGTATCTGACAATTGGTGATTTTTCAATCGCATTTCAAAAAGAAAGTACGAATATAAAAATGGACATTCCATTTTCAGGAATGGCATTCTATCACCCTGAGGAAAGAGCTTGTGATTTTCACTTTTTCATTGCGGCACAAGAAACAGATAAACATCGGGAGTTATTGTGGGGTTCAGAAGAATTTGCCATACCAACTTTTCTTTATCAAAGACATGATGGGCAGTTTGATTGGATTACAAAGCAGAAAGATCGAAGTCCAGGATTATCTTTTCGTATCAGCCGTGACTGGAATCAATTTGTTTTATATGAAGATCATACGAAGACAAATGGGGAGCGGGCTTTTCATGAGTTTGGCTCTCTTTTCTCTTATGCCGTTTTAAATCATCATGCCTATGTGCTGCATGGGGTTGTAATGGAATACAATGGAATGGGTATTCTCGTGCTAGCTTCTGCTGGAACAGGCAAGACAACACATACAAGAATGTGGAGAGATCATAAGAATGCCTTAATTCTTAATGGGGATCGCTGCTTATGTAGAAAGAAGGATGGCGTCTGGTATGCCTATGGAATGCCTTGGTCGGGCTCTTCAGGGGAATATATTAATCGTCGTGTTCCTATCTCATGTATTGTCTGTTTAAATCGAGGCTTACAAAATACGGTACAACCTTTGTCCATCTTCTATGGTACAATCAGCTTGATGCAAAGAATCTTTGCCCCAGTTTGGCCAGGTGAACTTCAAAACCAGGCTTTTAGTTATTGCGAAGAACTGGCTTCAGAAATACCTGTTTTAGATTTCTACTGTAGACCGGATTTAGAGTCTGTCGAAGTATTAGCACAAGCCATCCAATCCCTTGGTGAGAAGAATGCATAATGATTTAGAAAAACAAGCGCCAACAATTCAATATGTTTCGGCAAAGACACTCTTTCCCATTATTCGTCAGTTACTGAATGAACATCAACAGGCTTCTTTTACTGTGACTGGGATGAGTATGTGGCCTTTTCTATGCCATGGACGTGATCAGGTTATCTTAGATTACTGCTCTTGGATAGCTTAAAGGTGGGGGACATTCTTCTCTTCCAGACAGAACAGGGCAATTATCTACTTCATCGTGTTACAGCTCTTAGAAAGCATCAGTTTCAGACAACGGGTGATGGCAATTATTTTAGAGATGGCTGGTTTGCGAATGATTGTATTATTGGCCGGGTTGTTTATTTTATTCGTAAAGACAAACAGATAGATTGTTGTAATGTGAAATATAGACTATTGTCTAGACTCTGGATGATTTTATTTCCTTTTCGTCGCTTACTCTTTCCAATTTGGCTACATATCCGTAGATATATAAGAAAATAATGCAAATACATATATGACCTCTCCATATTCAATAATGGCGAGGTTTTTTCTATTCTAAATGCATTACTTCATATTGTGACAGCAAATAAGTTTCGTTATAATACGTTTATTCATTGTTTTTACTGTTGGAACAAGTGTGGAGTAGCTTATAATTCTCCATACATGGTTTTATGCAGTTATTTAGAATGGAAGGTGGGGCTTGATAATGAAGATTTTGATATGTTGTGGGGGAGGATTTTCTTCTAGCTATGTGGCGATGCGGATGCAAAAGAAATAGAAGAGCGCCATCTTGAAAATCAATATCAGGTAGATTTTCTTCCCTTTTCTCTTATTTTAGAGAAGATAGAAGAGTATGATGTGATTATGCTTTGTCCACATTTAAAAATGGCTCTTACAAAGCTCTTAAATGAACATACGCTTGAAAAGCCAATTTATCTCTTGCCACCAAGAATCTATGGCATGATGACTTTAGATGCGATTATTGAAGATGGTGAAGATATCATTAATTTATTTGAAACACATCATAAGAATCCTGTTGTATTTCCTGGGGAAGAGAACTTGTTGAGAATTAAACGTAATCAATCTTATCGTAAAACATATGGGAGGATAAAACCTATGGATATTAGAGTATTTTATAGTATGAATAGTGATATTCATTTTATTCGTGAAACAGTATTCATGAAGGAACAAGGGTTCCAGAATGAATTTGATGAAATTGATGAACATTGTACATTTGTCGTACTTTACATTGAAGATATGCCTGTTGCGACATGTCGTTTTTATGAAAAAGAGGGGAAATGGTATATTGGACGTGTTTGCACGCTTAAGGAATTTAGAGGACATAGCTATGGAACATTAGTCATGCAGGAAGCTGAAAGGAAGCTCCATGGCCAAACTGACCGTCTTTATCTCAATGCCCAGGTACGTGCAAGTCATTTCTATGAAACATTGGGCTATAAGAAAACTGACATCATCAGTGATGATGAAGGTGTCAGTCATGTCTTAATGTATAAGGAGATTTAAATGGGAGCAATTGTTAATACATTAGCAGTGATCGCTGGAGGCGTGATCGGTTTGTTTTTCTCAAAAGGCATCAAAGAAAAGTACCAGCATACAATCATGCAGGCACTTGGCTTATCGACAATTTTTATAGGTCTAGGTGGAGCACTTGAGAAAATACTTCTCATCAAACAACATGCTTTGTCATCGCATGGCAGTTTGTTGATTGCGATATCGCTTGTATTAGGTGCACTAATTGGTGAATTCTTCGATATCGAATATCAATTTGAACGTTTAGGCAAATGGCTTAAAGCGAAAGCTAAAAGCAATGATTTTAAGTTTACTGAGGCTTTTGTCAGTACTTCTTTAACCGTCTGTATTGGCGCTATGGCGATTGTCGGAAGCATTCAGGATGGGCTAGTCCATGATCCAAGCATGCTTTATACAAAGTCATTGCTGGACTTTATTATTGTCATTGTCTTTGCTTCAACACTGGGCATTGGATCCATCTTTGCCGCCTTGCCCATTCTTGTCTTAGAAGGCTCTTTAACACTCTTTGCGGGGGTATTAAATGGCATTCTGACAACAGCAGTTATTAATAATATGGTTATGGTTGGTAATATTTTGATTGTTGGTGTGGGAGTGAATTTAATGGAAGCCTATCATATTAAAGTAGCCAATCTTTTACCAGCCCTAATCATTGCAATACCACTAACCTATCTATTATAAAAAGGAGCTACGGCTCCTTTTTATAATCAATATATGCACCTATCAACATTGTTGCATAAACAAGTAAAATATAGTGAGCAATTGCTAAGAAAGAAAAAAGCATGCGAAGAGGTGACTTTAAAAAGAAAGCAAGTATCAAAATAATTATGACGCATCCTAAAATTAATGAAAAGTGCCGCTTAGAATGGGTATGAATGAAGTCTAAAGCATGATAGATTAACCAAAGAGTGACAATTGAACTAATAACCCAGATGATAAAATAATTGAGATAGTATTGAGAAATATCATCAAAAGAGTAGTGCTTTCTGCATATAAACACAAATGTCGCACTCAGAGAAGGAATGATAAGTGGTAAAAATGTGCTTATATAAAAGATTAGAGACTTTTGAATAGAGAATGTATAATAGCATCTAACGAGCGTGATGACAAAGCACCCACACCAGAAGGCAAGAAGAGGAAGTGCGAAACTTAGTTGTTTGTAATAATTTGGATTATTGTGAATGATGAAGTAAAGTAATAGCGCAATAATGGTATGAATTATGGAAAGAAATAGGGTTTCTGTTTTTGAAAGCTCTTTGGCATTTTTATAGAAGAGGTAGAAAGGTATGCCGATGATAATGCCAAATACAATCTCAGTTAGAATCATGACAATATAGCGATAATCTACATTTTGATAAAAGTAAACGGGTGTATAGAGAGGATCAAGAAGCCAGGAATAAACATAGTTATTAATATAGGAATAGATAAAAATAATAAGATAATCAATAAGTGGTAGTAATGCTTGAGATTTTTTTGTACGCATATCATTTCCTCCCAATATAAAATATATTTCTCCAACCAATGTGACTTATAATGATTTATCTCTAATATTAATATTGCATAGAGCTAAAACGAGCGCAAGAAAAAGAGTACATGTGTGAAAAAAATCACATTAACCTATTAAAGGGCTTTCATAAATAGGGTTGTTTGAACGAATATGTATGGTATAATTATTCTTAGAAATTGAGGGATGATATGAGTAAACTAGTGAAAATTATGATTGCAGGAATGGTTTCCTGCTTAGTTGTAGGCTGTTCGTCTTCAAGTAAGAATGTTAACGATTTGGATATCTATGAACGTGTTGCTTTTAAGATCATGAGTGATCATGTGACTCAGTATGATGTCTCACGATTTGAGTTAAGTTCACCAAATTATGAAAAGAAGGCCTATAAGAATAATGGTGTGGATGGTTATTATGTGAGCTTTAGTGGGACAGTTGAATCAAGTGAAATGGTCTGGGCGAATAAAGTGAAAGTTGATTACTGGTTATCTAAAGATAAAAAGACTTATCGTCCAATGTACTTGAAGTTTGATAAAAATACAATTCTAAGTAAAGAAATTGCGAAAGAAAAAAAGGATGTCTATCAAGTCGCAGATATCAAATTATAGGAGGAAAATATGGCTATTACATTAAACCTTTATTATACTGGCCAGAATGGCAGTGCAAAAAAATTCGTAGATGAAATGGAGAGTAGTGGTGTTGCTAGTAAAATCAGAAATGAAAAAGGCAATCTCGGATATCACTATTTCCAGTCTTTAGATGATCCTGAAACGATTCTTCTTGTAGATAGCTGGGAGAACCAGGAAGCTATTGATTTACATCATGCATCAAGCATGATGAATGATATTGCTAGATTAAGAGAGAAGTATGACTTACATATGCATGTTGAACGCTTTGTTTCTGATGATTCATTGCCTGAAGCAGATCAACAATTTATAAGAAATTGAAAAGGATCCCGCAGGATCCTTTTCATTATCTCTTATCAACACGTTTTGCAAGATAGTTACCAACAAGCTGGAAGAGCTGGACAATAATGACTGTGACAATAATAGAAGCATACATCATGCTGGCAATATAACGCTGATAACCATAACGAATAGCGACATCACCAAGACCACCAGCACCAACTGTACCAGCCATAGCCGCATAGCCAACAATCGATGCAAAGACAATTGTCGTACCAAGGACAAGTGAGCTTCTTGCTTCGACAAGTAAGACATGAATGACAATCTGGAAGGTACTTGCGCCCATTGATTTAGCTGCTTCAATAACGCCTGGATCAACTTCCTTTAAGCTTTGTTCAATCATGCGGGCAATAAAAGGAATAGCCGATACTGTTAATGGAACAATCGCCCCAGGAACACCTAATGTTGTATGGACGATAGCTCTTGTGAATGGAAGAATCCATACCAATAAGATAATAAATGGAATGGAACGGAAGACATTGACAATGAAATCAAGAATAAAGTAGATTGTTTTATTTGGCTTTAAGCCTCTTTCATCCGTTAATGTCAGAACGATGCCAAGAGGAATACCAAAGACATAACCAAGAACTGTTGATACAATAACCATAATTAAGGTATTGACAGTCTCAGGACCAATAATACTAAGAATTTCTGTAAGTGACATACTATTCATTATTCTACCTCCTCAACATCTAAACCACGTTCTTTTAAGAAATGAATTTGTTCAAGATGATCACCATCACCAAAATCAATAATCATTTCACCTTTAGCCTTACCACCAACATTCTTTGTATCAGCCATTAAGATATTGACTGGTTTATTGAATGTCAGAATCATATTCGCAATCACCGGTTCAAAGGCAGATTGTTCATTAAAGACAATACGATAAGCCTGATGGCTTTCAATGGATGCAGCTGTATTCTTGTTTTCTACATTGAGAATAAGACGCTTACCAACAGCACTCTTTGGATGGGCGAAGATCTCTTCTACATTACCAATTTCCTGAACCTGGCCATTTTCCATAATAGCGACATTATGACAGATATCCTGGATGACGGACATCTGGTGTGTAATAATGACAATAGTAATGCCCATTTCCTTATTAATACGTTTCAACAAAGCTAATATCTGAGATGTTGTAGCAGGGTCAAGGGCACTTGTTGCTTCATCGCAAAGCAAGATTTCCGGCTTGCTGGCGAGGGCACGGGCAATTGCGACACGCTGGCGTTGACCGCCTGAAAGCATTGCTGGATAGTTTTTTGCTTTATCAGCTAGACCAACAATTTCAAGGTATTCTCTTGCTTTCTTTTTCGCTTCTTCACCTTTAATACCAGCGAGTCTTAATGGAAAACAAACGTTATCCAGCACTGTTTTCTGCATGAGAAGGTTGAAGTTCTGGAAAATCATCGAAATCTTTGTACGGGCCTGGCGTAATTGTTTTTCATTTAGATCTTTTAGATTCTGTCCACGCACAACGACTTCACCGCTGGTTGGCTGTTCAAGAAAGTTCAAGCAGCGTACAAGTGTTGATTTACCTGCACCTGACATCCCGATAATCCCAAAGATATCCCCTTTTTCGATATTAATATTGACATGACTTAATGCTTGTACTTTCCCTTCGTCCGTATCAAAGACTTTGGAAACATCACGTATTTCTATTTCTGACATACTGTTCCTCCTTAATAAAAAACAGGTATTACGAATAATACCTGTGTGTATGGATAGGGTTATTGCGTAATGAAAGAAGTCCTCTATGCTTTTGTATTCAATGCACACATGAACATCATCATAACAATACCTCCATATACCTACCTATCAATTGGGTATATCTTAATATAAAACGTTCTATTCGTCAATCTATATAGTAAAGTATTCATCAATCATTATTGACAAATCCCAATAAATACCTTACCATTGATATGCATTCAGAAATGCTCGAGTGGTGGAATGGTAGACACGCCAGTTTCAGGTACTGGTGGTTATGCCGTGTGGGTTCAAATCCCATCTCGAGCACCATAGAGAATACAAGAGGCGTAAGCCTCTTCAGACTGTTGACGATTAACCACATCGTTGGCGGTCTTTTTTTATAGATTGATATATTTTATGATTCATCCTCTTTTTTCTGAATATATTTCTCCAGATAATAAAAAAATCGGGTCTAGATCCTTCTATCCTATCCCCATCGCCTTTAACGTTTCCTCATTTTGATGCTCAAAGCAGGAATTTTGGGCGCAATGCGCCTCCTGCATCCTTCCAAGGTATGTGCATAACTTCTTGAGATTCATTCCTGTGAATATCAACATAAGATTATCATACACTCTTTCGAATCCTGTATATAGCGTATAGTCCAGCCCGTGTCTTCTCTTGCCATCCGCAAAT
>NZ_JNKU01000060.1 GCF_000702165.1 Sharpea azabuensis DSM 18934 | reverse complement strand
TGTTTCGCGTACTACGTACGCTCAACTGTCTAAAGACTAGATACAAGCTTTGCTTGTACTACAAAAAAAATAGCGGTTTTACCGCTATAAGTAATATTGCTGGAAATATTGTAAACGAATGAGATCATAGATAGCCATCAGCTGGTAATTAAAATCAACAGAATCAAATTTACCAGGTAAGACAAGAACACGTTCTTTTTCACTTAATGGCTCGTTTAAGAATTTCTTGTTCTGGGTCAGAAGCAATGACTTTGCACGCTCTACATGGAGATCCACCATATATTGCTTCATATGATTATAAGCACGTCCTGTTCCACTGACAATAATCGCAACATCATCTTCATTCAGTTCAATAGGATTATAATGATGGAATTGATAGAATGGTTTACCAAAAGTAATCATATCTGTCTGAAGTTCAATCGCTAGGGAAATAGGATAGAGCGCCCCAAAGATAAAGATTCTCTTGGCATGATAGAAGGCAGAACAGATATCACTGACAATGGCAGCCATCTCATCTTCACTTACTGTCATGTCTAGCTTTCTTAAGAATTGTATTGGCTTGACATCAATCAGACGTACACGTATTTGATTAAGGCGTATCTGGTAATCATTATAGAGCTTAAGTTTAAATTCCTCATAGTCATCAAAGCCGAAAGCACCCATAAATTGCTGTAACTCTAGTCGTTTAAAAGGCCCCTGTTCTAGAAAGGCTGCTTCATCCATGTTCTCGATTTCAAGATAATGGGCGACAATGAAATTACCAATTTTATAATAGGAATCATTAAATAATGTTCCATCCAAGTATGTCAGAATTCTACTCAGCAACAAGTTCTGATTCACATTTGTCATAACAATCACTCTCCGTATAATGTTATTGTAACATATCATGAGATTGCAATGAAAATGTTTTCAATTTTATGAAAAAGAAATTATAATGGGCTTATGAGAATTAGAAGATTTCATCTGAATCAGATCAGATACAATAAAACGGAATATAGTGCATCACTTAAGGCATCAATACTGAGAATTGGTTTTTCTTTGCCTATTCGTGCATCTTTACAAGATGATAAGCTTATTTGTCTAGATGGACATAAGTGTTTAAGTGCTTTAGAAGATATTTTGAAAGAAAATCCTGACTATAAGCGGGGAGACTATGTCTATGTGGAAATCATGGATAATGGTGATAGTCGCTCCAATGATAGCTGGAGAAGGAGGAATTTACATTAGTGAAAGCAAGTGAAATTCTGATATTGAATGGCATGGGCACAAAGAAACAGGTCAAGAAGCTGATCAAGAAGAAACTGGTGCTATTAGATGGAAGGGTATTAGAGGAAGACAGGGAAGTTGAAGGACAGCTATATTATAAAGAACAAGCTCTTGATATGCATCCCTTGAAATATATCATGTTGCATAAACCAACAGGCTATCTTTCTGCCAATAAGGATGAACATGAAAAAACAATCATGGATCTATTACCTTATAAAGATCTATCCATGGTAGGCAGGCTTGATCGTGATACATCAGGCTTAATGCTTCTAACGAATGAAAAGAGACTTGCGAAAAGACTGATCTTACCTCAATATCATATTGAACGTACTTATGAGTTCACCTGTCTTAAACCACTAACATCAAATGATTTACAATGCTTTGAGGAAGGCATTATTATTGATGGAAATATCAAGACGGAAAAAGTGAAACTAAGACTTGCTTCAAGTCAATCTGGAGAAATCACCTTACATGAAGGAAAGTATCATGAAATAAGAAAGATGTTTTTAAGCTGTCATAATGGTATTAAGACACTTCATCGGATAAGCTATGGAGGTATTAGGCTTGATATACAAGAGGGCAGCTATCGAGAACTTACAATAGAAGAAATTAATCAGCTTCATAGGCTTGTAGAAAATAAGGAGGATTACTAATGGCTGTATTAGATGAGAATATACCAGTATTTCATTATTTTGAACAACTCACACAAATACCACATGGGTCATATAACGAAAAAGAACTCGCAAACTATCTCGAAGCATTTGCGAAGAAACATCATTTAGAATATAAACGTGATGGGATGGATAATGTTGTTATCTATCAAAAAGCAAGTCAAGGCTATGAAGAGAAGGAACCAATAATGCTGCAGGCACATATGGATATGGTCTGTGCTAAGGCTCCTTCAAGTAAGCATAATTTTGCATCTGATCCTTTAGAATTGCATATCGAGAATGGCTGGCTTTATGCCAATCATACAACATTAGGGGCAGATGATGGTATGGGTGTTGCCTTGATGCTTGCTTTGATGGATGATGAAAATGTCAAGCATCCTGATTTAGTATGTGTCTTTACTGTTCAGGAGGAAGCTGGACTTTATGGTGCAGCTGGCATTGATCCACAATGGCTTAAGGCCCTTCGTATGATTTCTCTGGATGGTGAAACTTTTGGTGAGACTACAATTTCTTCATGTGGTGGTCGTGATGTCATTTTGACAAAGCCGCTCAGGCGCGTAGCCAATCATCATGATGTTTACAAGTTGACTGTCAAAGGCTTAAGAGGTGGTCATAGTGGGGATGCTATTAATCAGGAACGGGCAAATGCGAATGTTTTAATGGGACGTATTTTACAGCATCTCATGGCTAAAGGTATTAAATATCATTTAGTTGATATAAAAGGTGGTGAAAAGCCAAATGCCATTCCTGTTTATGCAACATGTCTTATTGCCACCGATACAGATATCACGGATGAAGTCATTAACTTTTTTACATCAGTTAAAGAAGAATATCAATTCAGTGATGAAGAGATTTTTGTAGAAGTAGAAAATGCTATTTCGGATTTTGCCTATAGCCGGGAAGATACTTGGAATGTTGTCAATGCGATTTTCTTGGCACCAAGAAGTGTACAAGCCTATTCGCCTAAGATTGATCATCTTCCTGAATATTCATTGAATCTTGGCGTTGTCTATATTGAAGATGATGAATTAACACTGTTCTGGTCATTAAGAGGAACATTAAAGAGTGAACGTGATTATATGTCTAATCAATTGGCTTCTTTATCAGCATTATTAGATTTTGAAATGACATCCGGTGGGGAACATGAAGGCTGGAGCTATGATCCTGATTCACCTTTAAGAGATGCTTTTGAAAAAGCCTTCCATGATATGTTTGATGTTGATATGCGTGAGATTGCGACACATGGTGGCTTGGAAACAGGTATTTTTAAAGGCTATGATCCAACCATGGATATTGTCACATTTGGTGCTACTGCCCTTGATATTCACACAGAAAATGAACATATGAATCTCTCTTCTCTCAAAGATGCTTATCGCTTCTTATCTTACTTTTTAGGAACGTTATAACATGAAATGTCATATTGCGAATAAGTGTGGAGGCTGTGATTATATCAATCAGGGATATCAAGCCTCCCTAGAATACAAAAACCAATATATTAAAGAACTCTTCCAGGAATTTAAAGTAAAAATTCATCCAATTCAACATATGGATGATCCTTATGGCTATCGCAACAAAGTCATCGTTGCTTTCAATAAAGACTATAGCTATGGACTCTATCAGGAAGGGACACATAAGATCATTCCTTATGAACATTGCTTATTGCATAATGAGATAGAAGATGGCATGATCAAAAAGATAGCCCAACTTTTCAAAAGATATCATGTGCCTATTTATGATATCAGAAGGCATACAGGAGAAATCAGACATGTTGTTCTTCGTTATGCCAAAAATACCGAACAATATATGGTTACGATAGTATCGTCATCAGAAAGATTTAAAGGCAGTAAGAATTTTGCGAAAGAACTTACAAAAGCCTATCCACAAATTAAAACAATCGTTCTTAATACAAATAAGCGCGATACTGTCGTAGTCTTAGGTAACCGTGAACAGGTATTATATGGTAAGGGATTTATTGTGGATGAATTATGTGGTCTAACATTCAAAATTTCCAGCAAGTCTTTCTATCAGATCAATCATGATCAGTGTGAAGCGCTCTATGCCAAAGGATTATCTCTCATGCATCTTCAAAAAGATGATGTTGTCTTAGATACCTATTGTGGTATTGGTACAATAGGCATGATTGCAGCAAAGGATGTTGAAAGAGTTATTGGTGTTGAGAAAAACAAAGATGCTATATTGGATGCCAATATCAATAAAAAAGCCAATAATCTACAAAATATCACCTTCATCAATGCAGATGCAACGGAGTATATGAAAGAAGCCAGTCTTGAGAAGATGTATGTTGATAAAATAATCATGGATCCTCCTCGAACAGGCAGTACAAAGGCATTCATTCAAGCTGCTTGTCAAATGCAGCCAAGTGAAATTCTCTATATTTCCTGTGGACCAGAAACACAGGTAAGAGATCTTAAGCTTTTTAAGAAATATGGTTATACTTTTAAGGAAGTCTTTTCTTTTGACATGTTTCCATTTACAAAACATGTGGAGACGGTAGTATTGATGTCAAGGAAAGATAAATAAAGGCCAGAAAGTGGCGTATTTCCGGGCTTTTTCGGAGGTTTGGATTTGATGTTACACTTCTGAAAAAGCTCGGTTTTCTTATATGGAAACATATTCACTGCAAAATGTGTGTCAGCTTGTAACCTAGGATTAGATGTTAAAAACGAGAGCACCTTTTGGAAGATAAAACTGATTAAAAAAATAGCCGACAACAATATTACACTCCCAACCTAAAAGTGGTAGTTTCGAGACCCCGGATTAGATAACAGCGGGTTGTGACTGTGAAATAGATGTCGTGAGAAATTCGCAAAATAAACATGTACTATAAAGGAGGAGGTTTGTATGGTAGAAGAAAAGAATAAGGGCAAAGGCAAAAAAACTCTGATAATTGCTGGTGGAATAGTGCTGACTGCAGTTGGTTTTATTGTGATTCCGCCCTTGCTCGATAAGTATGCTAATAAAGCATACAAGTTTTCTTTGAAAAAAGAAGAGATTGATTTTGACAATATGGGACCAGAAATAGTTCCATCAAAAGAAAAGGAGGATGAGGAAAGTGGCGATTGATGCTGATAAGGTTGCGCAAGATGCGATAAATGCAATCGCAGAAAAAATCAAAAATCTCAACACACTGAATATAATTGTTGCTGGAAAAACTGGTGTTGGTAAGAGTACTTTGATTAATTCTGTGTTTAGAGAAAAGCTTGTTGAGACCGGAATGGGCAAACCGGTAACCCAGCATATGAGAAAAATTACAAAGAGGGGTGTACCTCTTGCAATCTATGACACGAGAGGTTTTGAACTTGGCAAAGAAGTACAGACCGAAGTGAAAAGAGAAGTTACTGAAACCATCAGTAAGGGATTAGCTGCGCAAGACATTAATAAGGCTATTCACTGCATTTGGTATTGCATTAACACGGCTTCAAACAGAGTAGAGCCAGAAGAGATAGAGTGGCTTAAAGAGCTTTCAATGGATAATCAAATAATGCAGGTTCCAATTATCGTCGTCTTGACGCAAGCGTTCTCCAAGAAGAAGGCACAAGAACTTAGGCAGATGCTTTTGAATGAAAATCTAGATATTATTCAGGTTATTCCTGTCTTAGCAGAAGATTATGAGATCGAGGATTTGGGTACGGCAAAGGCTTATGGCTTGGACGTTCTGATTAAAGTAATGGGAGAAGCTTTACCGGAAGAATTGATGGATACACTTCAAAATTTACAGATTGTGAGTTTAGAAGAAAAAAAGCGACGAGCACAGGCAGCGGTAGCAACAGCAGCGCTTGCAGCGGTAGGTGAAGGAGCAGCGCCTATCCCGTTCGCTGACTGTGCCTTGATGATACCTACACAAATAGGAATGATTGCTTCAATTACGGTAATATTCGGATTTGATGTAAATAAGAGCATCATTACTGCATTATTGTCTTCAACCATTGGTGCTGGCGGAGCGACCGTATTAGGAAAAACTGTTGTAACCAATATATTGAAGTTCATTCCCGGAATAGGAGCTGTAGCTGGTGGAGCAATTGCTGCGGGCACAGCAGGCGTTATTACTGCGGCTTTAGGAGAAGCTTACATAGGTGTAATGGAGCTTGTATTTAAAGGAGACATGAGTATTGACGACATTGGTACGAAAAAAGGTAAGGAAACCATGTCTCAATTGTTTAAGAGCAACCTAAAAGCAAAGTAATGATTGTTTACAAAGAAAGGTGGGCATTTAATTGACAGAAACAGAATATAGAAAGCTACTCATTGATTCGGTTCGTGCAGGAGAATATCCTGAAAAAGATGCTCTTCTTGATTTGTTGAAAATATCTTCATTGAGATTTGAAAAAACAAATGCGTTTACGAGGCATCTTTGGAATCATTGCCAAGAGTATATTCACATATGTATCGTTCCGGATAAAATGCTTGAGTTGAAGAAACACTTTGAGTATCTTGAAAAATTGCTATACGATATTTATCCGCCTAATGATGATTATGAGTTGTGGGATGTTGAAATAAAACCCGGCTCAATGCCTGATATCGAAGATGTTAGTCAAGAAATTGTTTTTGAAAATATTAGAAATCAGATTATTGAAGAGATAAGGGCTGCTAAATATATTATTTGGGTTTCAGTTGCATGGTTTACAGACCCAGTTTTATATCAAGAGTTACTTAAGAAAAAGAGACAGGGGCTAGTAATAGAAATTGCATTAGATAATTGTGAAAGAAATCGTAACGCAGAGTTCAAATTAGAGGATGATTTTCCTGTGCACTGGATAACGGTTCAATCTTATTATCAAAATATAATGCATGAAAAATTCTGTGTTATTGATTTGTATACTTCGATACATGGAACGTTTAATTGGACGAAAGCTGCAAACTATAATAAAGAACATATTAGTATAGATAAGAATCATGCGACTGCAGAAGCCTTTGCCGATGAGTTTATGAAACTAAAAAATAGAACCGTGTGGGAATCCTGATTCACAAAAAATGCCCTCCCGGCCATCATGGTCGAGAGGGTTTTGTGCGTCTAGGGGATGATGCTAGTATAAAAGTAGAACAAGTGAAATAGCTGTTTTGCAATAACCAGAGTGCTATAATATCGTGTCAGGTATAGTGCTTGTCTTGGTTAGATCAGGAGAGGAGTTGTTCTATGGAAGATAAGAAAGCAGCATATGACAAGGAATTCAGAGAAGGCGTAGTGAACTACAAGAGGGAGCATCCGGATGAAACGTTTGTAAGCATCGGAAAGAAATTTGGCGTGCATTCAACTTCCGTGGGAAAATGGTACAGGGATGCAGAGACACGGGGAGAGGTCGTGGTACGCGGGTCTGGAAACTATGAAAGCGACGAGGCCAAGGAGATTGCCCATCTCAAGAAGGAGATAAGGGATTACAAGGATGCAGTCGAGGTCCAAAAAAAACTATTGGCATACTGGGAAAATAGCCAATCAGAACATCTATGAAGCTGTCACTGACGCAAAAAGCAGAAAGCCAAGCAGCTTCTCGGCTGCCAGTGTGCTAGCAATACTTGGTATTAGCAGGTCTGACTACTATTACTACATGAATCATGAGATGACGAAAACCGAAGAGAGAAGAATGAACATCACAGATAGTGTCGTGAAGATATTCAATGAAAGCGAGCACCTCTATGGATCACCTAAAATAGCCGCACTGATCAACAGGAGCGGATAAGACAAGGTGTCACAAAAAATATGTTCTTGGCATCATGAAAAAGCTAGGCATAAAGCCTAAATATATCAGAGACAGAAAAACACCACGGTATCAAGAAACTTCTCCAGAGAGCTGAAAAACATCCTCTATAGGCATTTCAATCCCGAAAAGCCTGATGCCTTCCGGTGCACCGACATCACCTACATCTGGACCTATGACGATGGCTTTGTCTACCTTAAAAGCGTCATGGACCTCTACAGTCGCAAGATCGTAGGATGGTGCGTTACCAGAACCATGGATGCGAATGCTGTCCTTGAGTGCATAGAGATGGCAAAGAGACGAAGAGGCATAGACCATCCTGTCGTGATCCATAGCGACCGTGGTGTTTAGTAAACGTCAGAGGCATACAGAAAGGCCACAGAAGGAATGGACAGGAGCTATTCAAAGAAGGGAAGGCCATGGGACAATGCGTGCATAGAATCATGGCATTCACTTCTCAAGAGGGAGTGCATAAGACTCCATAAGATCATGAACTATTATGAAGCTAATAATGGTAATATATAAATGACCAATTCGGGTGATTTATTTTTACCCATTTTGGAGAAATTAATGTTGCCATTATTAGAAGCGAAGTCAATCATATTCAGCTATATAGAAGGCTTCTACAATACGGTGAGAATCCATTCCCATTGTGAATATCAGTCGCCAGATGAATACGAGGAAGAATATTATGAGAAGGAAATGAATAACATAATGGCAAGCAATGAAATAGTTGAGGTTGTTGCATAGACGGTGACAAAAAAACGGACATTTAAGTTGTTCTAAAACTTGACATAGTACCAAGATTTCATCGGCGATGGCATTGTAGTCCTGCTTGATGTTGGTCTTTCGGATGAGTTCCTTCTGCAGCTCGTCGAGCTGTGCCTGGATACCGTCCGGGTTCATCGTGTCGGCATGCATTATTGCAAAGGACAGCCAGGCACAACAGGATGCTGATGGTTTATCATTTACGTAATAGATATAAGGACTGTGTTATTACCCGTTTGATTTCGCTTTTTTCGCACAGAAGACCCCGCACCGTTTTCCGGGGGAAAGGGTCGTAGAGATTTTGACTGCCCCTACCAATGTATAAATTCACAAACAGTCCATATAATTCGTATTGCAATCAGCAAGACGGTGAATTACAATATATGAAGCAGGAGGTGCAATTATATGAAAGATTCAACAGTAAGCGCTCGTGTTGAAAACGATGTAAAAAATGAAGCAGAAGACATCTTGCAGAAGCTTGGAATTCCTGTCTCTGTTGTCATTAATTCTCTGTACCGCCAGATCATTTATCATCATGGCATTCCGTTCTCACTGACTGTTCCGTCAGAGCCAAGAACATTGGATGCGATGTCGGATGCGGAGCTTGACGCAAAACTTCAGCACAGCTATGCCCAATCGGCTGCAGGTGAAGGAAGACCGCTCGGGGATGTGTTCGATGATCTGGAAAGGAATCTTAAATAATTGAACTCCTATGAAATCATCGTCACACCGGATGCGGAAGCAGACCTTTATGAGATAAAAAATTACATAGCTGAGACTCTGCTGGTACCTGATGTTGCCTTAAATTACATCCGTGTCATCCGCAAAGAGATGGAGAAGCATTCTTACATGGCAGACAGCATTGCGCTGGAGGAACGTGAACCGTGGCACTCCAGAGGCGTGCGTAAGATCAGCGCGAAGAACTTCTACATCTACTATCGCCTGGATGAAGTATCCGGAAGGGTCTATGTCCTGAATGTGATTTACGCAAAGCGTGTTCAGCTCAAGACCTTAAACAAAATGAATCTCTATGACTGACTAAAGGCAGCTCTCCATTCGAGGGCTGCTTTTATCTGTTTCCACGTTCACGGTGTATCTTCTTGTTACACGAACGACAAAGACTCATGAGGTTGGACTCGTCATTTGATCCTCCCTCGGCGAGAGAAACTGAAATGGCCAGATGGGCAGGATGTGGCATTGTCTGCTTCTGGGAAAATGGATGAGATATTTTACTGGCTGCCGATAGAAGAACTGATTTGCTCTCGGTAACAGGAGTACTATCACGTCCTCGGCAAATCAGACTGGGAATTCGAACAGCCGGAACCAAAATACAGACGAAAATAACTTGATCACTGACCGATCAGGTTAACGGCATACTGGGTTGAGGCCTTGATCATAAACTGATTAAGCAGAGGAGAGAAGGTCGAGACGATGACTTCTCTACCTAACCGCCGTATTATAAGTAGAAAAACACGTGGACCAGTTCCTGCAAACGGAGAGCAACTGTAAAAGCGCCGATTTTTGGCTTTGAGCAGTTACCGTGAACGAACGGAAATGTACCCGGGAACCAGATATTCAGGTGCTTGTCTCATGCTATGTTGAAAGCGTAGTATTGATGTCAAAGAAAAATAAGACGAACTAAACCCGCTAGAATAAGCGACTTTTGTGAATTATGAAAGATTTCAGGATATCCAAAATCTGTTTATGCAAAAGCCTATAGAACAATAGTTATTCTATAAATCATAAATATAAAATTAATTATTGAATAACATGATTTGGCATATATCACTACTTATTCACATGCAAGAGTATAAAGATATCATGCATAATTCCCTTGTTCTTGGTATGGTTGGATGCCTGTTAATTTATGTTGCTTGTAGCAACGGCAGTTTTAATTATAAAATGTGGTTGAAAACAGGAGGTAATTAGTATGTTGAATGAAAATATAAAGAACTTAAGAAAGGCAAAAGGGTTATCACAAGAAGAACTTGCGATTAAACTGCATGTAGTCAGACAAACATTATCCAAATGGGAGAACGGACTATCAGTCCCGGATTCAGTGATGCTTATCTCTTTAGCTGACGCATTAGATGTATCGGTCAATGAACTGCTTTCAGAGACAGCAACAAAACCTGATCCTGATGATATCAAAACAATATCAGAGAAATTAGAAGTCATTAATCTTCAGCTAGCGAAAAGAAGCATGGCAAGGATTAAAACTATACGCTGGCTGCTTATTTCATTATGTTTATTCATTGTTGCTATATTTATTATCCTTATTAATATAAATGGTTCGTATTTAAACTGGAATTATAATGATCCTGAACTCGCAGTTGCTGGAACAATCATACATGCCTTTGAATTTCTATTTGTTAGAATAGCACCGATTGTATTTCTAGCATCCGTTATTGGAATTATTCTGACATATAGGAAAAGATAATACTCAGCAAATAACCCTCCTGGCTATCATGGCTAGAAGGGTTTTATGTATTTATTACTATTTCTATTGATGATTTGTCAAATTAAGTGCAACACCTACGATGAGTTACCCAGTAATTCTTCTTTAGGTGTTTTATATTTTATGCATTTACGTGGCCTGTTATTCA
>NZ_JNKU01000059.1 GCF_000702165.1 Sharpea azabuensis DSM 18934 | reverse complement strand
TATTTGTAACTGGCGGTCTGGACGGGGCTCGAACCCGCGACCTCCGCCGTGACAGGGCGGCATTCTAAACCAGCTGAACTACCAGACCAGCTACGAATAGTAATATATCAGTTATGAGATATGAAGTCAATAAAAAACCTCCGGCTTTCACCGAAGGATATTTGTAACTGGCGGTCTGGACGGGGCTCGAACCCGCGACCTCCGCCGTGACAGGGCGGCATTCTAAACCAGCTGAACTACCAGACCAGGTACGAATAAGAATATACCAAAGTATTGCACATGAGTCAATAAGAAAGTGAGAAAAATATGCGATTAGTTGAAAAAATATGGCTGCAACTCAAGCCGCGTAAAAGATTTGAAAAGAATGTCTTTGCGAACATGCTTCTTGCAACAATAGAAGAAAGCAAGAACTATGTTCAGGTAGGATTCACAACTGAATATGCTGAGCTCATCTACTGGGTCAGGGATCCTTTCAAATATACCAAGACATCCATCTTCTATTATGATGACTATGAAATGGAATCTCTTGTCATTGATGATGTTGAAGGACTTTGTGATTACATCTACCAGCATATGACCTATAAGGACAAACATATTCGCTATCACAACAATGCCTTCCATGGTGGTGATTATGATCATAAGCTCTTTAAGCAGGGAGTACCTTATATCGCTCCACGACCAAGATAATAGCATCTTCCATAATACCTACTAAAATGATATGATAATAGATATTATAGGTAGGTGATCATATGGATATCAAGAAACGTGCTTTCAAGCTTGCCATGCCTGTCATGTTGAGCTATCTCTTTATGTCTCTGGCTTATGGCCTCATGATGCAACAGGCTCATCTTGCCTGGTATTACAGTATTCTTGCAAGCCTACTTATATATACTGGGGCTTTTCAGTATGTCCTCGTTGGCCTGATAACAGCTTCAACGCCAATCATGACAATATTAATAACCGCACTTTTCATGAATGCGAGACTCTTTTTCTATGGGCCAACATTTGCGAAGCTTTTTAAGACAAGCAGGCATTATCTTTACCTGATCCATTCATTTACAGATGAAACTTATGGAATTGACCTAAAAATCTCTGACTCAGAGCAAGAGAAACAAGTTGATATGATGTACTATGTCGCTCTCTTTTCGCAGACAAGCTGGCTTGTTGGCACTCTGCTTGGGGCAACGATTGGGACCATTCTGCCTTTACAATTAAAGGGTGTGGAATTCTGTATGACAGCAATGTTTATCACCATTGTCATTGATCAGTGGGAAAGCCATGACAAGCACTTTCCTACAATCATGTCAGCTGTTGTCGCAATTGTCCTTCTTGGTCTTCTTGGCGGTGGGCAGTTCATGCTGCCGAGCTTACTTGTTTCAACACTTTTGCTGGTGATTTATGATTGGAGGATGAAAGATGAATAAGATCATTATCATTATCATACTTTGTGCACTTCTCACCTTCATCCTTAGAGCAACGCCTTATTTTCTTGTCAACAAGATAGAGCACATGCCTGACTATCTTGAAAAGCTGATTGCTGACTTGCCATTAGTCGTTATGAGCGTTCTGGTTGTCTATTGCTTCAAGGATGCGTTTTTTACAACGCCAGTAAAAAGTCTTCCTGCCCTGATAGCCGGTCTTGTGACTGCTATAAGCTATAAGCTTCATCATAATACGACACTTTCCATCATTCTTGGCACAATTCTCTATATGGGCATTCTACACATCTTGTAGGATGCTTTTTTGTGCAATCTTTTATAGGATAATCCTATAGAACTCAAAATACACAAATTATAATTATGAAATAAACAAAAAATATACTAATATTTACGATATTGGTAAACAAAAATATCTAAAACCTATTGACTTTATGGGTTTTCAAAGTTATAGTATAGTCACTTCAAGAGAAGTAGTCGGGAGGAAAAACAATGACAATTTCATACCATGTAATCCTCTCCTTAGCACGAATGTGTCGGGAGAGAACCGACATAGTCGTCATGCGACATATGTTGTAACCTGAATAAAAAGAAGATACAATATAGATAATAAACAAGGAGAAACAATAATTATGTCAAATAGAAAATATCATTTCGAAACATTAGCATTACACGTAGGTCAGGAAGAAGCTGATCCAGTTACTGATTCAAGAGCAGTGCCTATTTACCAGACTTCATCATTCGTCTTTAAGAATTCAGATCATGCCCAGGCAAGATTTGCCTTGCAGGATGCTGGTAATATCTATGGTCGTTTGACAAACCCAACTACTGATGTCTTTGAAAAGAGAATTGCCGCTTTAGAAGGTGGGGTTGCTGCATTAGCTGTTGCATCCGGTGCTGCTGCTGTGACTTATGCCGTTAAGAACTTAGCCTTTGCCGGTGATCATGTTGTTGCCGCTAAGAATATCTATGGTGGTACATATAACTTATTCGCTCATACACTAAGAGAAGATGGTGTTGAAACAACATTCGTTGATGCGCTTAATCCACAGAATTTCGAAGATGCCATCCAGGATAATACAAAGCTTGTCTTTATTGAAACACTGGGTAATCCAAATTCAGATACAGTTGATATTGAAGCAATTGCTAATATCGCACATAAGCATGGCTTGCCACTTGTCATCGATAATACGTTCGGTACACCATACTTAGTAAGACCAATTGAATATGGTGCAGATGTTGTTGTGCATTCAGCTACTAAGTTCATTGGTGGCCATGGTACAACAATTGGTGGTGTTATTGTCGATGCAGGTAAGTTTGACTGGGCTGCTCATGCTGACAAGTTCCCACAGCTTGTTGAACCAAACCCATCATATCATGGTGTAAGCTTCGCAAAAGATGTTGGTGCAGCTGCTTATGTTACAAGAATTCGTGCTATTCTTTTAAGAGATGAAGGTGCTACATTATCACCATTCCATTCATTCATCTTCTTACAGGGTCTTGAAACATTATCATTACGTGTTGAAAGACAGGTTGAAAATACATTAAAGGTTGTTGAATTCCTCAATAACCATCCACAGGTAGAAAAAGTACATCATCCATCAGTATCCGATGATCCAGAACAACAGCGCCTATATAAGAAATATTTCCCTAATGGTGGTGGATCAATCTTCACATTTGAAATCAAGGGTGATGAAAGAAAGGCAAAAGATTTCATTGATCATCTTGAACTCTTCTCATTACTTGCCAATGTTGCTGATGTGAAATCTCTTGTCATCCATCCAGCTACAACAACACATGCTGAAATGAATGATGAAGAATTAAATTCAGTTGGTATTTATAGAAACTCTATCAGACTTTCTATTGGTACTGAACATATTGATGATATTGTTGGTGACTTATCACAGGCATTTGATGCAGTTAAATAATACACTTGAGAACTGGGCAACCAGTTCTTTTTTTCTGATTTTGGAAAACACTAGAATTATGCCTTTTGTCTATAGTAATCTTGCTTTATAAGCATTGGTAACGATTTCAGAAATTGTTTATTATAATGAAAAAGGAGGTTACGATGATGAAAGATATTAAACCTTGGCTGATTATGGGGGCGTGTTGTGGGCTGGCGGCTAGCTCATTAGGCATATCGATTAATTCCTCAGGGGTGTTCTATGGTGTTGTGGCAGATGACTTAGGCATTATGCGTGGTTCTTTTGCTTTTCATATGACGATTTTCACATTTTTTACTGGCCTAGCTGCCTTTGTGATTCCAGCACTTATGAAGAAGTTTCCCTACAAACTGCTACTTACTCTTTCCGTTGGCCTAGCAGTGCTGGCAACAATAGCTATGGGCTATGTTCATAGTTTACCTGCATTTTATCTTCTTGGGGCTATTCGTGGTATTACGACTTCGATGTTTTCTCTAGTGCCACTTTCGATGATCATCAACAACTGGTTTGAAAAGTCCCATGGCACGGCTATTTCAATTGTCTTTGCCTCAAGCGGCTTAGCGGGCGCCATTGGATCAGCGGTATTAAGTCGTGTCATCAGGGCCACAAGCTGGCAAATGGGATACTTAGCTGCGGGAATCATTATTCTAGTACTCTGTCTACCTGGCATTCTTTTGCCTTTTAAACTCGATCCCTATGAAGAAGGCAAGAAGCCCTATGGTGGAACAACAATGAAAAAGGCTAATAAAACTGTCACTTATGAAAAACAGCATTTTCATTTTTCTAATCCTACTTTTATTGCCTTATTCATAGCTATATTGGCAATAGCCTTCACAACGAGCTTGGCACAGCATTTCCCTGGCTATGCCCAGACAATAAATCTTGGTACAATTGGCGGCCTGATGCTTTCAGCAAGCATGATTGGCAATATTGTCTTTAAGGTTGTCATCGGATTGCTGACTGATGCTTTTGGTGCCTTGAAGAGTGCACTTTGTATGATGCTGATCACGTTAACAGGTTTATCTCTTTTGCTTTTTGTCAGAGTGCCTTTCATGATGGTTGTTGGTGCTTTGATGTTTGGGGCATGCTATAGTGTGGGGGCTGTGGGTGGACCATTGCTGACACATTATTTCTTTAAGGATGAGCTTTATGATACAATCTATCCACCTATCAATTTTATCTCTAATACGGGTGCGGCAATCTCATTGTCAGCTATTGGCTATATTTATGATTTCTTTAAGAGTTATCAAATAGCTTTTGTGATAATCATGATCTTAGTATGTATTGCCATAGCTGCATTATTTCTAAATCGACATAAGAGCTATCGTTAATATGCAATACTATACTTATTATCAAACACCTGATCCTTTTGATGATTTAATAATGGAAAGTGATGGTCAATATCTTACAGCCCTCTCTTTCACTTCTGATCAGGCTTTAGAAAATCAAACAAACGAAGATCTTGAAGTCTTTCAAAAAACACGTAAATGGCTGGATGCCTACTTCAGTCATCATATAGAAACAGAATATCCACCTATTAAACAAGAACATGCCACTGCCTTTCAAAAAGAAGTCTATGAAATTCTCAAAAGCATTCCTTATGGTAAGACGGTGACCTATAAGGACATTGCCAGGAAAATAGCCTCGCAAAGAGGCATAGCTTCGATGAGTGCGCAGGCTGTCGGGCAGGCTGTTGGTTCAAACAGGATTGCCATTATAATCGGCTGCCATCGTGTCATTGGGACAAATGGCAAGCTCACAGGCTATCGGGGTGGACTCAAGAATAAAAAGGCCTTATTGAATCATGAAAAGTCATGATTCTTTTTTCTTAATCACTTATAATAGAGATATGGAGGTTATTGTATGAAGAAATTAGGATTTGGTTTAATGCGTTTGCCTCAATGTGCTGATGGCAGCATTGATTTGGAACAGGTCAAGCACATGGTTGATGATTTTATGGCAGCAGGCTTTACCTACTTTGATACAGCCTATGTCTATGGTGATGGCGCCAGTGAAAAAGCTGCTAAAACTTGCTTGGTCGACCGTTATCCACGAGAAAGCTATCAGATTGCCACAAAGCTGAATGGCTGGATGGGCTGTCATGATGAAGAAAGTGCAAAAAAAGAATTTGAAGTTTCTTTAGAGAGACTGGGCTGTGGATATATTGATTATTATTTATTACATGCGGTTAAGGAAGATAATCTGCATTTCTATAACGACTGGCATTTATGGGACTTCATTAAAGAAAAGAAAGCACAAGGGCTTATAAAGCATATTGGCTTTTCTTATCATGATCAGCCTGAACTCTTAGATCAGCTCTTAAATGAACATCCTGAAGTAGATTTTGTGCAATTGCAGCTTAACTATGCCGATTGGGAAAATCCGGCAGTGAGTTCAAGACGCAATTATGAAGTATGTGTAAAGCATCATAAAAAAGTCATTGTCATGGAACCTATTAAAGGTGGGACTTTAGCTACGCCTGCTCCTAGTGTAGCTGATGTCTTGAAGAAGGCTGAACCTGATATGTCCGTTGCATCCTGGGCGATTCGCTATGTGGCTTCTTTGGAGAATGTGATTGTCGTATTATCAGGCATGAGCAATCAAGAACAGATGGATGATAATATTTCTTATATGCGTGACTTTGTCCCTTTGACTGCACAGGAACAAGAAGTTATCCATCAAGTACAGGATATTATGGCTTCTCTTGACCAGATTCCTTGCACGGCTTGTCATTATTGTACGCCAGGATGTCCAGTTCATATGCCCATACCTGAAATCTTTGAGGCGATGAACCGCAATATTCTTTTTGGCAACAAAGAGAGTGCCATCAAACGCTATCAGCGTGTCACAAAAGAAACAGGGCCAGAAGACTGTATTGCCTGTGGTCAGTGTGAAGCTGCCTGCCCGCAGCATATAGCTATCATTGAGCAGCTAAAACGCACACAGAAAGCTTTTAGCTAACAATGAAAAAGTTTTTTCTCTTAATTCTCACCGCCCTTGTTATTCTTGCAGGCTTTTATGGCTATGATTATTATCATCAGCCAGAAAAAGAAAAACTGCCAGTTATTGTCAAGAATCCCCAAAAAAGAGAACATGACGAAATGAAAGACGTCTATGTCAATATCAGGAATGAACATATTTATGGTCAGGCCTTTATTCCAGCAAGTCCGCAAGGCACCTTGCCGCTATTGATACTATGTCATGGTTTTGGTGGACATTACACAGATCTTATTCCCATTGCGAGAAAATGCATGGCTAATGGCATTGCTGCTTTCTGTTTTGATTTTCGCGGTGGTGCACCGACAAATAAGAGTGATGGCAAAATGGTGGATATGAGCATCAAGACTGAAGAAGAAGACTTGGAAGCCGTCATTGAGACTATGCGCCATTTAGATTTTGTGGATAATGATCGTATTTATCTAGGCGGACATTCTCAAGGTGGCCTTGTTGCCAGCTTAGTTGGGGCGAAGAGGGAAGATATCCAAGGACTCTTTCTAGCAGCTCCAGCCTTCAATATTCCTCGTCTTTTTCGCTTTGTCCCAGTGCCTAAAGAGGGTAAGACTTATCATTTTTTAAATGCTGATGTAGGAAGGAAATATGTTGAGGATGCCAGGAGTATTAAAATCTATGATGATGTAAAGTCTTTTGATAAGACTGTCTTGATCTTTCATGGTGGCAGTGATACCTTGGTCCCCATCCAATATTCAGCTGAAGCAGTAGAGGAGTATAAGCATGCCAGACTGATCAGCTATGAAGATGCGGATCACTTGTTTAATGAACGTTATTTAAATGATATGGCAGATCAGATTATTGCCACAATCAAGAAATGATAATCTTCGGGTTATCATTTTTTATTTGCGAATGATTCGCAAATCTCTTGACAGTTTCTCTAAAACTCTATACACTAACAAATGCAAATGATTCGCAAAAAGAGGAATAATATGAAAGAGTATCATACAAAATATAAAGATCTCATCAAAACCTATGTTGATGAGCATAAGGATTCACGTATATCCGCAGCCGGTATTTATGAAAGCTTTACAGCCCAGGGTATTCAGATCAATCTGGCAACGGTCTACCGTCACCTTGATAAATTAACGGATGAAGGAACGCTCAAGAAATACAAGACGAATAATGCCAAACAATCCTATTACCAGCATGCCTCACCTAAATGTGCCAATCATCTACACTTGCAATGTTCTCGTTGTGGCAAGATCATTCATCTTGATTGTGAATGCATGGATATCATTAATGCGCATATATTAGGAGAACACGGCTTTAAGCTTGATTGTGCTAATTCAGTTTTGACGGGCTTGTGTAAAGAATGCCAGGAGGAAATGCAACATGTTTAAAAAGATACTTGCATGCATTCTTTGTCTTTTCATGGTTGGCTGCAGTACGCAAACGACTTCAACTAGTCATAAAATCAAGGTTGTTACGACAACCTTCCCAAGCTATGATGCTTTAAGAGCAATTATAGGGAATGATCCTGATTATGATCTTCATATGCTTTTAAAGCCAGGGACGGATGCCCATTCCTATGAACCTTCACCAGAAGATATCATCAAGGTCCAGAATGCCGATATGTTTGTCTATACGGGTGGTGACTCGGATACATGGGTCAATGAAATTTTAACGGACAAGAAACATGGCAAAGTCATTAAACTGATGGACTTAGTAGAAAAGCGTGAAGAGGAAGAAGTAGAAGGAATGGAGGAAGAAAAGGATGAAGATCATCACCATGATGATGAAGAAGAGCACGATCATGATCATGAAGGTGAAAAGGAAGAGGAAGTAGAATATGATGAACATGTCTGGACTTCGCTCGCCAATGAACAGATCATCCTCAAAAAACTTTCCAACGCCCTTATAGAAATCGATCCAAAACACCAGGCAACATTAAAAGCCAATACAAATGCCTACATCAAACAAGTTGCTCAACTTGAACAGGAAATCAAAACAATCGTTGATCAGTCAAAGACAAAACAGCTTGTCTTTGGCGATCGCTTCCCACTGCTTTACTTTGTGAAGGAGTATGGACTTGATTACCGTGCGGCTTTTGCTGGATGCTCGGAACAGAGTGAACCAAGTGCCAAGACCTTAAGCTATCTGATTGATTATGTCAGAAAGCATGATGTCAAGATTGTCTTTGCGATTGAACTCTCGAATCAAAATGTAGCTAAAACGATTGCCTCTGAAACAGGGGCAAAGGTCAGAACATTCTATACGATGCATAATGTTTCAGCCAAAGATTACAATAATCATGAAACTTATGTTTCACTGACAAAAAGAAATATAAAAGTATTAAAGGAAGCATTACTATGAATCTCATAAACGTAAATCACTTGACGCTTGGCTATGAACACCAGAAAGTTATCAAAGATCTCTCTTTTACGGTTGAGAAGGGGGACTTCATAACTATTATTGGTGCCAATGGTTCAGGCAAGAGCACGCTTGTCAAAGGCTTGCTTGGTTTAATCAAGCCGATGCAAGGTGATATCCAATATCATATTGATACAAAACAAATTGGCTATATGCCTCAGGAAACAAAGATTGATGCAACATTCCCAGCCAGTGTTGAAGAAATCGTGCTTTCAGGCACTCTAAATCGTCTTGGCCATCGTCCTTTCTATGGCAAGAAGGAAAGAAAGCTCGCTGATGACTCATTAGCCCTTCTCGATATCCTAGATTTAAAGAAAAAAAGCTTTGCCGACCTGTCAGGCGGACAACGCCAGAAAGTCCTTCTTTCAAGAGCACTGAGCGCAACACGTGAGCTCTTGATTCTTGATGAACCTTCGAATAATCTTGACTTTTCTAGCCGTGAAGAATTCTACAAGATCATTCATCGCTTGAATAAAGAAGAAGGTATCACAATCTTGATGATTACCCACGATCTTGATATGCATGCGATTGCTGGCAATAAGATTATTGCCTTTGAAGATCAGGAAATCTTTGTCGGAAAGATTGAAGACTATAGGAGGAAGATGCATGAATCTCTTTAGTATGTTTCAATATACATTTTTATTAAGGGCATTTATTGTTGGACTGTTGATTACGCTAGCAGCTTCACTTCTTGGTGTCTCGCTTGTCTTAAGGCGTAATGCGATGATCAGTGATGGTTTATCCCATGTTTCTTTTGGTGCATTCGCCATTGCGACAGTAGCCAATATTGCCCCTATACAGTTTGCGATACCTGTTGCCATTGTGGCTTCGGTACTGATTTTAAAACTCAATGAAAACAACAAGCTCCATGGCGATGGCGCGATTGCCCTGCTTTCAAGCTCAGCTCTTGCCATTGGCATTATGGTCATTTCTGTCACAAAGGGGATTAACACTGATGTGAATAACTATCTCTTTGGCTCTATTTTGTCCTTGTCGACAAATGATGTCATAGTGTCAGTTGTCTTATCGCTCGTCGTACTCTTATTGTTTATTTTCTCTTACAACAAGATCTTTGCCTTGACTTTTGATCAGAGCTTTGCGAAGAGCACGGGTACGAATGTCGAATTCTATAATATTATTCTCGCTATTTTATGTTCGATTACCATCGTACTTGGCATGCGTATGATGGGAGCCTTGTTGATATCTGCCCTGACCATTTTCCCAACACTTACAACCATGCAGGTTTATAAGAGCTTTAAGCAGGTTGTCATTGCCAGCAGTATTGTCGGCATGATCTGCTTTGTGATTGGCTTATCGATTTCCTATCTCTATGCCACACCTTCAGGCGCATCGATTGTCATCGTCAATCTTGTTGCCTTTATTCTCTTTAAGCTGATTGCCTTGTTCAGGCAGGCAAAGGGCTAAATATCAGCTTTCCATTTAATTAATGAAGCAATGACTGAAACAACATAGTTGTGGTCATTGTTTTTATTTTCATTGTAGGCATAGTAGGCACCATAGATATAGTAGGTGAGGATAATATTGATTTCCTGGTTGTTGCGATATTCAGGATGCAGGGAAAAGACAAGTTCCTGTAAGGTCTTTAATATCTTGTGGGGCAGCTGGGAACTGCGTGAATCGGCAAAGAGAATCGAAATCTTTTCATTTTCCTTACTGAAAGCATCAAAGAGCTGCTTGGTGAAGGACTGGGGATCCTTAATAATGCTTTCAGGATCATCTAGGGAGTTCTTGATATTTTCCACCATCTCATCTTCAAGCTGTTCGCTTAAATCATAAATGTCATGATAGTAGACATAAAAGGTGGACTTGTTGATGTCGGCTTTCTTGCATAATTCAACAACGCTGATTTTCTCAATTGGTTTATGCTTACGTAGTTCAAGAAAAGTTTCGATGATATATTTCTGGCTTTTAGGCATTTTCATAGCGACCTCCGACAATATTAGAAAAGTGTCTAAAAATAGATGGTTATCTATTTTTGATGGATGTAAAACGGTTACACTTCAATTATTATAATAATAGATTAGACATGTGTCTATAAAGAGGTGATTTACTATCAGTAGTCAAGGGTATATTTTGATTTGTTTATCTTAGAAGCACAAAAAGAGGTTCGAGGAACCTCAAAAAAATTTATAGTGACGAAAAACAGTTTATCTCAATTTGCTCTGATCAAAATCCAGGTCATTTTTTTCAAGAGTATATATCGTTCTGATTAGTTTTTTCGCGACATGTGAAAGTGCTACACGAAAGAATTTCCCTTCGTTCATTTTCTTCAGTTTATATTCATATACTACAGGATTATGCAACGCAAAGGAATCTGCGCAGCGCATCAGTACACATCTAAGTGCAGAAGAACCATGCTTAACCATACGGC
>NZ_JNKU01000058.1 GCF_000702165.1 Sharpea azabuensis DSM 18934 | reverse complement strand
CTGAACGACCATATCTTTGAATTCTTTTGAGTAAGATGAATTTCTTTCTTTAGGCTTGAGAGCTTCTTGCCCGTTAGCTTTATAGAGATTCGACCATTCACGTATTCTGTTGTCACCATTTTTCCCCATATCTAATTCAAAGGCAATATCAACTGCTGATTTCTTTCCTGACTGATAATCCAGTACAGCCTGAAGTTTCTGTTCAAATGTATATTTTGCTTTTCTTCCCATAATAAAACCCCCTAAAAGCAGGGCAGTACATTTTGTGTATTTGTACTGTCTACCTTTAGGGGATCATATCATTGTTTGCACCAATCCGCCCTTTTCTCTTTTTCGGGATTATATGGCACAACTAATTAAATACGATAAGAACTTTTTAATTATTGGAAATCTTAATGCAGTAAAGTATAAAGAGATATTACCTTTGTTTCTAACTGATAAAGTATGGCTCGGTTACAACAGCGGACATTATTGGTTCAAAGTTCCTGACAGCTACGAAGTTAAGAAAACAGACTTCAAGGTTGATGAAGCTGGTCAAAAATGGCGTCGCATGGGTAATATTTGCTGGTATACGAACCTTGATACAGAGAAGCGACATGAGGATATGACCCTGTTTAGAAATTATTCACCAAAAGCTTATCCGAAATATGATAATTATGACGCTATTGAAGTACCAAAAACTGCAGATATACCCTGTGATTATTACGGCGTCATTGGCGTTCCGATTACATTTATGACAAAATACAATCCTGACCAATTTGAAATAGTTGGTGTTCTTAACAGTGGTAGCGCAAACGAATATGATTTTGCAAAGGCAATCTTAAACGGAAAACAACTGTACGCCCGTATACTAATAAGGCGTAGAAAGGTAGAGAAGCAGAAATGAAAATTGAATTGCATGAAATTCCTGTCCGTGAGGTGACAAACGGCTATATTGACAGCGCCGATAACGGCGTTGTGGGTTATGGCGGAAAGCTGAACATTCGTCCTGCTTTTCAGCGTGAATTCATCTACAAAGACAAGCAACGTAATGAAGTCATAAATACAGTTATAAAAGGCTTTCCACTGAATGTCATGTATTGGGTGAAAAGTGACAATGGCAGCTATGAGCTTCTTGACGGACAACAGCGAACAATCAGCATAGCGCAGTATGTAAACGGAGACTTTTCAGTCAATCACTTGGGTTTTGATAACTTAACCGACACAGAACGTGAACAAATACTAAACTATAAATTGATGATATATATTTGTGAAGGAACCGACAAAGAAAAACTTGACTGGTTCAAGATTATCAATATTGCAGGTGAACAACTTACACCACAGGAATTACGTAATGCAATATATACCAGTGAATGGTTGACAGAAGCAAAGAAGTATTTCAGTAAAAACGGTTGCCCTGCACACGCTATTGCAAGCGATTATTTAAAAGGTACCGCAATCCGTCAGGACTATCTTGAAACTGCTATCAGGTGGATATCTGCTCGTGACGGAATTGAAATTGAAGATTACATGGCGAAGCATCAACATGATCCGAATTGTAATGAATTATGGCTATACTTTCAAAATGTAATTAATTGGGTAAAGGTAATCTTCCCAAAATATCGTAAGGAAATGAAAGGCCTTGACTGGGGTGTCTACTATAATAAATACAGTCAAACCAATTATGACCCTAAAACCCTTGAAAGCAAAATTGTTGAGCTTATGCAGGACGATGATGTAACAAAAAAATCAGGTATTTATGAATATCTGCTTGATGGTGCAGAAAAGCATTTAAACTTACGTACATTCACTCAAAGCATGGCACGATCAGCATATGAACGACAAAAAGGAATATGCCCTATATGCAGTCAGCATTTTGAAATCACAGAAATGCAAGCAGACCATATAACCCCATGGAGTAAAGGTGGCAAAACAACCCCAGAAAACTGTCAAATGCTCTGTGCTGATTGTAACCGACGAAAGAGCAACATATAAATCAGTGTCTGAAAAATAATTACTATCATGCAAGAGCACTAATAATGCAGTATAATTTTAAAGAGAATCCAAAGAAGCCTTGCTCTAGAAACGGATTCTCTTTTCATTTTATCTAATTAATATAAAACAACCTTTTTCATGGAAACTAGCCGAAAAAGGACTGTCTTTAGACTCGATGCATTACCCCATTCATATAAATGAAACGTAAATAATTTTACTGAGAACAATAAAAGATATTGGTATTTTGCTTCACAAAAAACGAATTATGCCAATATCTATTCTTTTCGCCATTAATCTGCTATTAATAATCGTACTAATAAATTATTAAATCTTAACAAAGTTGTTAGTCCAACTTATCCTTAGTACATTTTTATAATTCTCTTATTAAAACATATCAAAAAAACAGCTTAAATAAAAATTATGTTGTCCCTTTATCCCGGCAGTAGGTAAAATTTATAATATATGAACGATATTCCTATTTCACTCAAATCTTTTAATTTTCCAATGTTTCGCACCTTATCTTCAGGATTGCTAGAACGCATGAAAAAGTATTGTAATAAAAGGCTTCATAATAGATAGTCCATATTATTGTCATTGTGGGCGTTCTCATTACTGACATCAGTTCATTAAGTTCAGTAAATAAAACAGTAAGCAATTTACAAACATTACGATATCTGATGAAAAACGAAAGAAATATTCATAATTCTCAATCTCAATTTTTAAAGCCAAAACAATCACTCCGCATATCGTTTTTTCCACCTGATTTACTAAAAGGTACAAGTACAATATATGATCAAAAAATACTTCTCCTCATTGATTTGCAGCAAAGATACAGCAGATAATTGAAAATTTCATAGGCTTCTAATTTTTCGTCAGTAAACCATAGATTCAACTTTTGTAATATTTCTTTAAAGTATCTCTATAAGTTAATGTCATAGCAATTATTCCGTCGAAGTGTGTTTTTAGTTCCTTAGACTTAGTTGTATTACATATAGAACACGAACACATCCCATCTATCGTGATGCTAGTTCAACGTACTGCTCGATGAAATTTTCCTAGTGACCATATTACATTATGTGTCAGTTTAACTTTTTCTTCAGAGTATTAAATTTATGTTTACGCTCCTCTTCTTCTAACTCCATGAAAGCAAGTAAACACATCTGATAGACTTCGTCATACCATTTTTCCAATTCTTCCTCCTTCATAGATGAAATAAGACGCTTATAGTTACTTGAATTATCGGGATCAATATTATTATGTCGAATATTCAGATTATTAAATGCAAAGAAAATATCATTGCATAAATTCCCGTTTATTCCATTCAACTCTTTCCTTTTTGGTTCGAGTAAATCAGCTAGGTGTAAAAGAATAACCTTTTTCTTATTTAAATTACCACGCAAAGAATAATGATTATACTCTAGAACTTTGTAAGACAATTCTTTTGGAATCATTGGACTTTCAGATACTGAAATTGCTGCTGAAGATTTTTCCACGTAAACTATTAAGCCATCATCTTCAACAGGCATATATCCTATATTATCTATGACTAGACGAATCTGATTTTGTAAAAGATTTATATTAATATATTGATAACGAAGACGTCTAGTTCGTTCTACCTCTTGAATGCCCACCAACATATTTTGAAAATATTCACAAAATGACACCAGGTAAACTACATCGAAATCTTTTGGCTCTTTTTCAAAATGAAATCCATACTTTTTATCAAATTCAGATAACGATAGACATGTCCCACGAAAACTGAAATAACAAAAGATTTCCTCAATCATATCATGGAGAGATTTATCTCCTTCTATTATATATTTTCCGAACATTAATGAATAAAGCTTATTATATTCATCTTTTATATTTATTTTGCCCTCTCTGAGGACATCAGCAAAAGTACGTCTCATTTATACCTCAATTTCTCCTAATTATAAAGTATTATTGTATTACTTACTGGCATTCCTTTTCTACTCATATATTCTATAGAACTAATGAATAGACCACATTTTCCACATGATGAACAATACAAGAGAATCCTAGATAAAGATTCAATAATTATTTACACTTATATTTAGCATAGTTTTCTATGAAAAATACACTATTATTTGAAGCCATCATCAGTGTACATTCATTGAAGAAATACTCGCAGATTCTTCCAACGACTTCCCCACATGAACCACCAAGATCATTATAATTTAAAATCCATAGTTTTTTACCCGAAGATTATCTAAAAATAATGTATTCTTTTGAAAAAATCCTACAATACGATATGACTCTTCCTCAACCAACTCCATTGTATGATTAATTTCCTCACCAAGACTGATCAACAAGAAATTATTTTCTAACATTATCTGAGATAAATGAAGATTTAGAAAATAAAGATAATAAATTTCCCTCGGTAGAAAGAGAGAACTCTTTTCAAAAAATATTATTTCATAAGCCAGCTTCTAACCTTATAATCTACAAAATATCAGTTTCAACACTATAAAGCGACTGTATAAATACTGAAGAAAAAGCAGTCGCAAAACATGCACACTCAGTTTGCTGGAATGTTAATTGTGATCCTGAGTACAAAGTAGATTAGCCGATTCTAAAAGATTAGATTCTAAATTTCTATCCATTTTTCCTCTTTTTATTTACATAAAAATTAAATCTAGTTATCGTAGAATTAATCTTACGGATAATAGAATATTTCCTCAGACTTATGAACCATGTTTCAAGAAAATCATACTATAGTGGATGGGATATTAATAAAAAGCAATGAGTTGTCTATTATTTTATCAATAGATTATAACTACCGATAAACGATTTTATTCTTTCTACAAGTAATATTTCACAATCATCTTCAATTGCTAACTATATCGCTTGTACTATGTAGATAAAAGTATAGCACTTAGGTTTCATATTTTATAGTGGTTTTTCATTCTGATGATTTGTATCTATTAAGTATATTTAATCATTTTATTATTTATAAATCAATTCCTAAGTTGAAATAATGTAATCTGGAGTAAAATCTCACAAACCAAAGTAGAAAAATTAACCAATTTTATATTTACTTCGCACTAATTGCATTTATCTTAATCTTGTTATTATGAATGCATTTTAAAAAAGTGTAGCAGGATTAACCTACTACACCTTTTATAGTTTATGGAATACTGGCTGCATATGATCAAAGGTTGTGATTTCTTCAAAGCCAATTTCGTCTTTTAGTATTGCATAGGCATCTTTGATATGATCAGCGAGATATTTTGTTGAATGGGCATCCGAGCCAACCGTAATAATCTTTCCACCAAGATCCTTATAGAGTTTAAGAATCTTACGGCTAGGCTGTGTATCGGTTAGGCCATAGTGCCATGAAGATGTATTCACTTCAATACCTTTATCATCGTTAATAGCCTGTTTTAAGATTTCCGCAATAAGATCTTCCACTTTTTCAAATGGATAAATACCCTTCTTGTCATAACGTGCAAGTAAGTCTAAGTGAGCAAGAACAGAATAATTCTTAAAGAGCTTCATTGTCTTAAGAATTTCACGGTAATATTCCTCGTTGTATTCTTGTTGGGTTTTTCCTATCTGGAAGTCCTGTGTCCAGAATTCTAAGTTGTTAACCTGATGCATGGAGAAGAGCACAAAGTCTAGCTGATCCTGATAACGATCATAAAGCTTCTTATAGTCATCAACAGTAATTGACTGAATGCCAAACTCAAGACCTGAACGAATGGTGATGGCTTTGCCATAAGTTACACGCATTCTTAAGAGTTTGGCGAAGTATTCTGGATAATTGACATTGGCAAGAGGTTCCATTGAATCCTGACGCCAAGCAATGCCTCTAGGGTCATCCCAGTCACGTTTAATACCATAGTCAACATGGTCAGTAAAACATATTTCATTTAAGCCTAAAGAGATAGCTTGTTGGATTTGGTTATCCATCGATTCTCTTGAATCATCTGAAAATTCACTATGAAGGTGATAATCTGCATACATAATATGACCTCACTTATGCAAGAAATAATGCGACAATAATGGGAATAGTTATTATTGAAATAGTTGTAGTAATAAAGACTGACTTGGCTGCTAGTTCATTGTTACCGCCATATAAGTTAGTAAAGAGAACAGCCGAATTTCCTACCGGCATAGCAATACAGATCAGAGTCACTCCTAATATGAGTGGGTCTTTAATTACGCTTGATAAAAGATAGTAGGCAATAATAGGAAGAATGAGTTGTTTGAGGAGGGTGTAGGGATAAAGTTTGAATTCATCAAAGACTGTCTTAAATGGAATTCGTGCAAGTGTTGCGCCAATAATCATCATGGCAAGAGGCGTGGTGATATCTCCCACGGTTGTAATAGTATGGGTGATGACATGAGGGGCATGAAAATGGGCTAAATAGATGATTAAGGCAAGAATGCATGAATAGGTTGCCGGTGACATGATTTTTTGCCAAGTAACCTCTATCTTCGCTTCACTACCCATATTAATGATATAGAGTCCATAGGTATAGACGGACATATTGAAGACCATGTTGAAGACGGTTGTATAGAAAATTGCAGCATCACCAAAGATACTCTTCATGACTGGAAAGCCAATAAAACCAATATTGGAGAAGGTTGTCATAAAGACATAGAGTCCCATGTCTTGTTGAGGTACTTTCAGCATTTTAGCAATCAAATATCCTGCAACAGGTAAGAGTAAGAATGTTGCAATCGCAATCAAGAAGACATAACCGACTGTTGAAAGTAATGCATATTTTGTGATTGAAAGAGCATTGCCGACAACCATACAAGGAATGGTGACATAGAGGACGAGTTTATTGAGATTGTTGTTGAATGTATCATCAATAATATGAATTTTATAAAGGAAATAGCCAAGAAATAAGAGGATAAAGAGTTCAGCCATCTGACTGATTATCACTTGCATACTCATAACTATTCGTCTTTTAAAATACTTGCACCATTTGTCTCAATAACTTCTTTGTACCAATCATAAGATTTCTTTTTACTTCTCTTATATGTGCCATGTCCATAATCATCAACATCGACATAAATAAAGCCATAACGTTTACTCATCTGATTTGTGGAATTGGAAATAAGATCAATGGGTGCCCATGTTGTATAGCCCATCAGATCAACACCATCATCGTGAATCGCATGCCACATTTGTATAATATGAGACTTCAGATAATCAATGCGATAATCATCATTAATTGCCCCATCTTCTTCAACAACATCCTTAGCGCCTAATCCATTCTCTACGACAAAGAGCGGTTTACGATAACGATCAGCCAAGTCAATAAGAGAGATACGTAAACCAATAGGATCAATCTGCCAGCCCCAGTCACTTGAAGGAATATAGGGATTCTTAATTGCGGTAACGGTATTGCCAGTTGTCATTTCTAAGCCATTATTATCATGAGCAACACAGCTTGATGAATAATAAGAGAAACTGATGAAATCGACTGGATAAGCTTTCATGATTTTAAGATCTTCATCTGTCATTTTAATATGCCAGCCCTTATTCCTATATTTCGTTAATAAGTATTTTGGATATTCACCAAATACCTGTGTATCACTATAGCAGTAAATGCTTCTCATACGTTCTCTTTCTTCTAAGACATCTTCTGGTTTACAGCTATAGGGATAATAAGTAAGCTTTGTCAACATGCAGCCAACCTTGGCATCAGGAATATTCTCATGCGTTATTTTGACAGCTAGTGCACTTGCGACAAACTGATGATGCATCGCCTGATATTCCACTTCTTCAAACTCTTCTTTCTTGAATCGTGATTCGATAAGACCACCAGTCATAAAAGGATGACGAATGATGGAATCGACTTCATTGAATGTCAGCCAGTATTTAACTTTTGAAGCATAACGTTTCGTAATGACATCAACATAATGGACAAAGAAGTCAATAACTTTACGGTTATACCAGCCATTATATTCTGTCGCAATAGCTAGTGGTGGTTCATAATGTGACATTGTGACCAAAGGCTGCATATTGTATTTGAGGCATTCATCAAATACCGCGTCATAGAATTTCAAGCCTTCTTCATTAGGTTCCTGCTCATCCCCACGTGGGAAGATACGGCTCCAGGCAATGGACATACGGTAGACCTTAAAGCCCATTCCAGCTAGTAACTTGATATCTTCTTTATAATGATGATAGAAATCAATACCATGTCTTTTTGGATAATAGACTTCATCATCAGTAGCCATAGCTTCTTTAATATCTTCATCCGTAATATCAGTAAGACCATGGACATCTAGTAATTCTTTCATGCTTTTGGGATCAGTGAATTTAGCAACATCGGATACTGATGGTCCTTTGCCACCTTCTTTCCATCCACCTTCAAATTGGTTGGCAGCCGTTGCACCACCCCATAAAAATCCTTCAGGAAATTGATTCATACAAAAATACCTCCATGTCTTTTATTATAATGAAAGAGGGACTAGATATGATCTTTTTTCATAATTCGCAAAAAAAGCCATGTGTTTCCACATGACTAAATATCTTCAATGACACCCATGAGTTCAAGAATACGGTTGAGATCTTTAACATCTGTATATTTTATTGTGATGGCCTTATCTTCAACCTTTACACGTGTTCCATATTTCTTACGAATTAATCCTTCAGCATATGTATACTGTGCATTCTTTTCTTTTTTAGGCGTATTTTTTCGTGCTTGAGAGAGTTTTACGCCTTTGACAATATCTTCTACCTGGCGAACACTTAAGCCTTCGTCAATTGTTCTTTTCGCAATCTTCAGGGCTGTTTCTTCTTTAAGGCCGATTAATGGTCTTACATGTCCCATTGATAATGTTCCATCAAGGACATATTGTTGTAGTTGTTCGGGCATATTGAGCAAGCGCAAAGTATTGGCCACATGTGCTCTTGATTTTCCAACTCTTTTAGCGAGTTCTTCCTGTGTAAGATTGAGTTTCTCCATCATTGCTTTATAAGCCTGAGCTTCTTCAATCGCATTCAGATCTTCACGCTGTATGTTTTCAAGCAGCGCAATTTCCATCATCTGATCATCAGTAAACTCTACGATAATAGCTGGAATTTCCTTCAATCCTGCAATTTTGCTGGCACGCCATCTTCTTTCACCAGCAACAATATCATAACCCTGAATAGATTTCTTTAAGAGGATAGGCTGGAAAACGCCATGTTCTTTAATAGAGGCGGCTAATTCGTTAAGTGCTTCTTCATCAAAATGTTTTCTTGGCTGATAAGGATTAGGACGTATCTCATCTACCGCAATCATATTTTGGGCCATTTCAGGTGCTTTCTTTTCAATCGCATCAATCATGCTTGTCAAATCAGTACCTGCTGATCCATTTTGAAAGATTGCATCAAGACCTTTTCCTAATCCACTTTTCTTCTTAGGCATTTCTCTTCACCACTTCCTTTGCAAGCTGATCATATGCTTTCGCACCACCTGAACGTGGATCATAGTCAAAAATATTGAGACCTTCGGAAGGTGCTTCAGAAAGCTTAATATTTCTTGGAATTACTGTGTTGTAAACTTTTTCTTTGAAATATTTGCGTACTTCCTGTGTGACTTCAACGCCTAAGTTTGTACGATTATCCAACATCGTGAGGAGAACACCTTCGATTGTAAGATCTTTATTAAAGACAGATTGTGTCAATAAGATTGTATTTAATAACTGTGTTAAACCTTCTAGGGCATAATACTCACATTGTACAGGTATGAGAACTGAGTTAGCAGCTGTTAAAGCATTTGTATTCAGCAACCCTAATGCAGGAGGACAATCAATGATAATATATTCATAGTTTTCGCGCGCATTTCTAAGGGCATCTTTTAAACGCTGTTCACGACCATGTGTTACAGTTGAAAGCTGAACCTCAACACCTGCTAAGTCGATACTTGCCGGAGCTATATCCAAATTTGGTACATTTGTAGGTATAATGACATCTTCAATAGGTACTTGGTCAATAAGCACATCATATGTAGAACGTTCTAAAGCACCACGGTTCACACCAATACCCTGTGTTGCATTTGCCTGAGGGTCAACATCAATCAATAAGACCTTCTTTTTCATATATGCCAGTGCTGCACAAAGATTGACACTTGTTGTGGTTTTACCAACCCCACCTTTTTGATTTGTGATTGCGATTACTTTTCCCATTGTTTTACCTCCACTCTTAAAAGGAGGTTGACTCCTTTTAGCGTTCAATTCTCATGCCTACTTTTTCCCCAAGTAAGACTTTTGTTTCATTATGATTTTTTGAATTTTTAATAATATCATCATCTACTTTAAGAATACCCGGTTTAAATAATAATACAATTGTACTACCACCGAACTCAAAATATCCTTTTTCATCACCACGTTTAAATGTAGAAACAGGATGATTAGTAATCTTTCCTACCATCATTGCACCAACTTCCATCATCACAACATTATCAAAATGTGATGTATGAAGCAGACTATAACTACGACTATTTGTCTTATAAATAGGATAATAATCATTAGCGACAGGATTGACGGTATGAAAGATACCAGGTATATAATGATCTTCTTCTTTCCACCCATCATCAAAGAAATGATAACGATGATAATCATCAACAGTTAATCTAAAGATCAGTGCTTGACCACCTTTAAATGTATCACTAATTGATGGTGACATGAAGAGATCATCTAATTTATATTGCGTATCTTTGATAGTAAGAATGGTATTTGTATCAATAGGATGTACTGATAGTTTACCATCACATGGTGATATTAAGATTTGATCATCTTGAATGATTGTTCGCTGATTCTCTTTGATTTTTCTTGTAAAGAAATCATTGAAATCATGATAATCTTTTTCTTCATATTGACTCATGTCAATATTATTCAGTTTGATAAATTTCTTAATACGGCCTTTAGAGAGTGCAGATGACATATAGACACCACCACACTTCGTTACAAAAGGAAGAGTCATCACCTTAAGTGCTCCTCTTCCGATTACTGATCCATATAGTTTTTTTAAGAATATATCTTGTGATTCATTATAGTTAAACTTTGAACCATCTCTTAATAATATACTCATTAACGTCCCATCCTTACATATCCATTAATTACTAATACTGCAAGTAAGATTGCACCAGCACCGATCATGGCTAAAATACCCTTTAAGCCTGGTTTTGGAACTTTAAAGTCAAGGACAAATAAGAAACCAACAACACCTAATCCAAAGAAATAAATCTGTTGAACAACATGAATAGGGAACCATACTGTCAAACAATAAATCATTGGGAATATTAGTGATGATGATGTTACTGGTAAGCCTTGATAGAATTTTCGTTTTTCTGTTGTTTGTTGCTGTCTTGTTTCTTCAACAACATTGAAATATCCTAAACGTATAACTGCACCTAAGGTATAAATTGCAAAGAGCAGGAAGCACCAAGGTTCTGTAAATCCCATACTATAAGCAATTAAAGCTGGAAATACACCAAAAGATACAAGATCAACCAATGAATCTATCTGTATGCCAAACTTTTTCTCTTCATCCGTTCGATCTTTTTTACTTCTTGCGACAATACCATCGAAAGAATCAAAGAAGCCGCACATCATAAGACAAAATAACGCTAATACATAATTCTGTGAAAATGCGAAATGTGTTCCTAATAAGGCACTTAATAAACTCATATATGTTAGGATAACTGTATAATTATAGAAACCAATCATATATTCTCTCCTCTTCACTCATAACAAAGGCATTATATCACGATTAAATTTATTTTTATAGTCTTATGTGAATTGCGATGAATATACAGCATATTTCTTAATTTTCTTTATTTTCATACAATCTTTATGATAGTGTGTATAACGAGGTGAATAAAAATGAGTACATTATTTCATAAAGTATCTTTAAATCAATTTGCATTGGCATATAAGGATAATAACGTAGAAAAAATCTATAACGATATTAAGCTCCCACAAAGGGCTACAAAAGGCTCAGCAGGCTATGATTTCTTTGCACCATTTGACTTTACTCTAAAGCCAAATGAAACAATCACAATACCTACTGGCATCCGTTGTGAAATGGATGAAAATAGGGTACTAATGATCTTCCCAAGAAGCGGATTAGGATTTAAATATCGCATGCAGCTTAATAATACTGTAGGAATTATTGATTCTGATTATTTTTACTCAGATAACGAAGGACATATTTTTATTAAAATAACAAACAATACTAATGAAGATAAGGTTATAGAAGTAAAAAAAGGACAAGGATTTGCCCAAGGTCTATTTATGCAATATTTTCTTACTGATGACGATGATGCATCAGCTATAAGAAATGGTGGATTTGGATCAACTACAAAATAGATTGAAATTGAGAATAGCGTAAGCTATTCCTTTTCATTATTCCGGGCAAAAGAAAAAGGACCTTCCGGTCCTCTCGCTACCTGGCGGAGCGCTATTGTCGCACTTGCGCACTATCGTCGCCGCTGCGGCGCTTAACTTCTGTGTTCGGGATGGGTACAGGTGTGCCCGCCGCGCCATCTCCACCAGATTCCGAGGGTCATCCCTCAAAGCCGGACGCATTACTCTCTCCTCACTCTTGTGGCCAGGTCCTCGGCCTATTAGTGCCG
>NZ_JNKU01000057.1 GCF_000702165.1 Sharpea azabuensis DSM 18934 | reverse complement strand
GAGAGAGTAATGCGTCCGGCTTTGAGGGATGACCCTCGGAATCTGGTGGAGATGGCGCGGCGGGCACACCTGTACCCATCCCGAACACAGAAGTTAAGCGCCGCAGCGGCGACGATAGTGCGCGAGTGCGACAATAGCGCTCCGCCAGGTAGCGAGAGGACCGGAAGGTCCTTTTTCTTTTGCCTTTTTTCCTTTTTGTAAAATTACTATTGGTTTTCAAGTATATGGAAAAATGCTATAATGTGTTCAAGTTGAGGTGAATATGAATGAATGTTCTATCAATCCTTACTCTGGATATGAGACTTGATACAATGTTACAAATAATAAGAGTTGGCGTAGATTTAATTGGCGTCTTTTTCCTTATTTATTTCCTAATTACAAACTTTAAAAAGAGTCAAAGAACACTGCAGGTTTTTAAAGGTGTTATTCTGATTTTAATTGCCAAGGCCATCACAAGCTTTTTTGGTCTGGCAACCCTTAATTCTTTAGTTGATGCCATTCTTTCCTGGGGTGTTTTAGCGATAATAATCATCTTCCAGCCTGAAATACGTAGCGCTCTTGAAAAAATGGGAGCAACGAAAAATGAATATACGCATCATTTATCAAGTGATGAACGTGATCGTATAATGAATGAACTTGTCACAGGCATAAGTCGTATGAGCCGTGAGCATACAGGTGCCTTGATTACTTTTGAACGTACACAGGATTTAACTGAATATATGAAAACGGGTGTAATTTTTGAAGCAGATATAAAAGCTGAATTACTAACCACAATATTCTATGAAGGTACGCCGTTACATGATGGGGCAACAATCATAAAGAATGATAAGATTGCTGCAAGCGCCTGCTTTTATCCACCAACACGTAAAGAAGTTCCCCAATCCTATGGTGCTAGACACAGAGCAGCCATTGGTATTAGTGAACTAAATGACTCACTTACGGTCGTTGTATCTGAAGAAACAGGCCGTATTTCATTCTGTACGGATGGAGAGATAAGAGAAGTGAATCCAAAAGAATTACGTGCCCAGCTTATTAGTGAATTAGACTGGTATGGTAAGGAAGGTGAACATCATGAATAATAAGAATGATCGTATTAATCATAATGATTCATCAACTGATTTTTTCTTGAAGTATATGAAAAAGGAAAAACAGGAGAAAGAGAAAGCGGAAGAACAAAAAGAAGAATTTAATGATCGTAAAATTAAAACCATTCAGTTCTTTGGCAATATATATAATTCCATTAATAAAGTGCTCGATCATATCTTGTTGTCTAAAAGATCTGTTATCATTTTGTCAATCGTTCTCACAATAGTTCTATATGTCACTTCAACAGGTGGACAGGTTATTAGTCAGACGACAAGTGGTACAACAATTAAGAATGTTGCCGTAAATATTGAAGGATTGAAAGAGGGCTATGAGGTATCAGGTATTCCTGATAGTGTAACGATTGGTTTAATTGGTCCTTCGCTTGATATCTATACAACTCAGCTTACGAAGAATTATAGTGTTTATGCAGACTTGACTGATTATGGTGAAGGGACACATACAGTTAACTTACGTACCCGTGGTTTTGATAATGACCTGACTGTTATGATTTTACCTGAAACGTCTACAATAAAGATTTCACCTAAGGTTACTAAGACATTCGACTTAGGCTATAAATTTAAGAATCAGGAATCATTTGATGAAAAATATGCAGTCAGCGTGACAAGTCTTTCAAAATCTTCTGTTCAAATATCTGCATCCCAAGATACATTAAATCGTATTGATCATGTCTATGCCATTATTGATATAGCTGACAAAGATAAAAGCTTTAGTCAGAGATGTGCCATTAAAGCTTATGATGCAAATGGCAAGGAAGTGAATTGTACTATCGCACCATCAAGTGTTATTGCGAAATGTCGTGTTGATACATACTCAAAAGTAGTACCAATTCAACCAACTTTTAGTGGAACATTAGCAGCGGGATATACTTTGAAGAGCTATCGCTTATCACCAACTACCGTAACGATTTATGGTAAACGTTCTGATATTGGTGATATCAATACGATTACTTGCTCAGTGGATATAACTGGCTTAGCTGGTTCAACAACATTATCAGGATTAAGCTTGAATAAAGATGAAAAGATTACTAAAATGTCTAAGGATACTGTAGATATTGATATGACTATCGAAAAAGGAGAATAACAATGGGAAAATATTTTGGAACTGATGGATTTAGAGGAGAAGCTAATGTCGATTTGACAGTCGAAAATGCGTTCAAGGTAGGACGTTATCTAGGTTACTACTATGGTCGTAACCATAAGGCTAAAATCGTTATTGGTAAAGACACAAGACGTTCAAGCTACATGTTTGAATATGCACTTGTTGCTGGTTTAACAGCTTCTGGTGCTGATGCATATTTACTTCATGTTACAACAACACCTTCTGTTTCTTATATCGTAAGAACTGATGGCTTTGATGCAGGTATTATGATTTCTGCTTCACATAATCCTTACTATGATAATGGTATTAAAGTTATTAATGGAAAGGGCATGAAGCTAGAAGCTGATATTGAAAAGAAGATTGAAGAATATATTGATGGCTTATCTGGTGAAGTACCTCATGCTTTACGTGATGAAATTGGTCGTACAGTTGATTATTCAATGGGACGTAATCGTTATATTGGTTACCTCATGAGTATTCCAACACGTGCTTTCAAAGATTTTAAAGTAGGTTTAGATTGCGCTAACGGTTCCGCAAGTTCTATCGCAAAAGCAGTCTTTGATGCCTTAGGAGCCAAGACTTATGTTATTAATAATGAACCTGATGGTTTGAATATTAATCGTAATGCTGGTTCAACACATATTGAAAACTTACAGCGTTTTGTCGTTGAAAATGCATTAGATATTGGTTTCGCATATGATGGTGATGCTGACCGTTGTATTGCCGTTGATGAATTCGGTAGAGAAGTGAATGGGGATCTTATTCTTTATGTATGTGGTAAGGAACTCAAGAAACATGGTGAGCTTGCCAACAACAAGATTGTCACAACAGTCATGAGTAACTTAGGCCTCTACAAGGCTTTAGAAGCTGAAGGCATTGACTATGCCCAGACTGCTGTAGGAGACAAGTATGTTTATGAAAACATGGTCACTGAAGGCAATGTCATCGGTGGTGAACAGAGCGGTCATATCATCTTTAGTAAGCATGCGACAACAGGTGATGGTATTCTAACATCATTAAAGGTTATGGAAGCGTTAATTGAAGAGAAGCAGACACTTGCTCAGCTTACTGAACCAGTCAAGATCTTCCCACAGCTACTTATCAATGTACGCGTTAAAGATAAGACTGTTGTTTTAGATGATGCTGATGTCAAAGCAGCTGTCGAAAAAGTCACTAGTGACCTGGAAGGCAATGGTCGTGCTTTAGTACGTCCATCAGGAACAGAACCAGTGATCCGTGTTATGGTCGAAGCACCAACTGAAGAATTATGTCATGAACATGTACTTAAAGTCGTCAATGTCATTAAGGAAAAAGGATTTGCCGTAGAAGAATAAAGTATCACATAAATTCACACAATATTGCCATTATTCATGGCAATATTTTCTCTATAGTGAAATGGGGTGATGTTATATGAAGTATAAAATCAATATCATAGATGATGAAAAGAATTTAAATGATTTAGTACGTACTTACCTTGAAAAAGAAGGTTATATGGCTTATAGCTTTTATACATATGAAGAAGCTTTTATGCATGTAGAGGATGATGTGCATCTATGGATTGTTGACATCATGCTTGATAAGAATAGTGGTTTTGATTTACTTAATGAAATTAAGAGCAGAAAACCAGACATGCCAATTATCTTCATGAGTGCACGTGATCAGGATTTTGATCGTATTATTGGCTTGGAGAAAGGCAGCGATGATTATATCACTAAGCCATTCAATATGAAGGAATTCTTATTACGTGTTCATAATGTCCTCAAACGTGTCTATAGGGATAATCCTGAGCACATTGAAGTAGATGGCTATCGTATTGATGAAAATAAGCGTAAAGTCTCTTTTGGCAATCAGGAAATAGATTTGACGACAAAGGAATATGAGTTATTAATCTATTTTGTCAAGAATAAAGGCCTTGCAATCAGTCGTGAACAAGTATTAACGAAGGTATGGGATGAAAATTACTTTGGTAGTGACCGTGTTGTGGACGATACATTAAGACGTCTTAGAAAGAAAATGCCAGAAATCAATATTAAGACAATTTACGGTTTTGGTTACCGTTTAGATTAATGTTGAAGCGTTTTTCTTTAATTAAGCAGCTCTTAATTGTATTTGGGATTCTGGCAATCCTGGATGTTGCGCTCTTAATGCCCCTTGTCGATTACAACATGAATGCCATTATCGATAAACAAATGTATAATAAGCTCGAAGAAGTTCAGAACTCCTATGCTTATTTTCACTCTACGCCACCAGGAAGAATGGTTGCCCATTCTTTCTCATTTATCTATAATGCATCAACAGGTGCCTATGATTTTGACAACAATGACAACAATAGTAATCTTCCTGATAATATCAGAATGATGCTTTCAGCTCTTTCTAGTGGTGCTTTGCAGAGTATTATCAATGATCCCCATCATCATGTCATCAAAGACAAGCGCGCTTATGGTCAGCAGACCTATTATTATCGTGTTTCAAAAAACAAAAACAGTAACACATATATTGTTTCTCTGCTTTCATCTGACTATTCAGATGACTTAGTTACAAGCATGCAGGCAAGAATTATCTATCTTCAATACGGCTTCTTAGCTTTATCCGCACTTGTATTGATTCTCTGGGTTCTTTCGCTTATTAATCCATTAAGAAAGATCAAGGCTTATGTCGATAATATAAAGAATCATACAGAAGGCACATTAAATGTGAAGAGAAAAGATGAAATAGGGATTGTGGCTGATGCAATTGTTGACATGAAAGAAGATATCGAGCGACAAGAGAAAGCCAAGGAAGAAATGATTCACAATATTTCTCATGACTTAAAAACTCCTATTGCGCTTATCAAAACATACAGTGAATCCGTAAAGGATGATATCTATCCCTATGGTACAAAAGAGGCAAGCATGGATATTATTCTTGAAAATGCGGATCGCCTTGAACATAAGGTGAAGACATTGTTGTATTTAAATAGGCTGGATTATATTGGCTCTGAAGAAAAGGCGTTAGTGCCTTTTGATATGAAAGAGCTGATTGAACATATTGTCACCCAGATGAATGCAATGAATGATTTACAGATTGAAACAGCACTTGATCATGTATCATTCTTAGGCAATAGCGATCATTGGCGTATTGCAATAGAAAACATTATAGAAAATGCCTTCAGATATGCCAAGAGTGTTATTAGAATTACGCTACACAAGGATTATTTAGAAATCTATAATGATGGTGATCCAATTGAAGAAGAACTCTTAGAAGACTTATTTTCGCCCTATGTCAAAGGGGTGAAAGGGCAGTTTGGCTTAGGCTTATCAATCGTATCGAAAACAGCTGAAATGTATGGCTATAAAGTTAAAGCTGTTAATAGAGAAGTGGGTGTTTCCTTTATCTTTACCAAGCAAGACCATTAAGTCTTGCTTTCAGTTTGTGAGGTATAAAATGAAAAAACTATTTGTCTTAATACTTTCAGTCTTTATGCTGATGGGATGTTCATCAAAGACTGAAACGATTTCATTAAAAAAACCAGTGACCATTGCTTTTTATTCGATTGCTGATTGTGGTGAATGTAAGGCATTTAAAAAGAATGCCATTCCTTATTTCAAAAAGGTCTTTGGCAAGCAGGTTACCATCAAGATGTATGATATGGATGCCACAAGTACGAAAACACATTATGATACAGCCATTAATCGCTTAGCAGAATTTGATCAGGAATATTATGGTATGGGTCCTTTTATTGATATTGAAGGTTATTTTAGCTATTTAGGTTATCGAGCTGGCGATGAAGAAGCAATTGCCAAGGATATCCATAATGCCCAATATGATAAAAAGCTGACAAGCACGCTTGAAGGTCATCGTTTTAGCTACAAGTCATGAAGAAATTCATTGTCTTTCTCTTATTTCTAACAGCCTGTCAAACAAGAATGATTATTCATATTGATGTCTATGAACTAGAAGAATGTGGTGCCTGCATCGCTTTAGAGAATGACTTGAATCAGCTCGAACAAGAATATCCACAAATCTATATCAGATATCTTGATCTTGATGATTCACAAAATCTCAAGAGTTTTCAAAAACTCCATCTGCCATCCATTGCTCCAACAATTGTCGTTGAAAAGACATTTATCAAGCAGGGCTACAAGGCTGCTGACAAAAACACATTAATCAAAAATATCCAACATATTATCAATCATCAACCAATCCACTACAATAAAGAATATCGAAGGTATACTTATGCAGCTAATTGAAACAATCAAACACTATCAACCCTACAATGAACAAGAAGAAAAAGATCGGGAAGAAATAATCAGAAGACTAGAAAGTAAAGAAAACTTACTGACAAGAGAAAACAAGTCAGCCCATTTAACAGCTAGCGCCTGGGTTGTCAATAAAGAGAAAACAAAGGTCTTAATGGCGTATCATAATATTTATGATTCATGGGCATGGCTTGGTGGCCATGTGGATGGTGAGGAAGATCTTTTAAAAGTTGCCTTAAAAGAAGTAAAAGAAGAAAGTGGAATAGAGGCATTTCCTGTTTCTGCTGATATCTTTTCTTTAGAAATATTGACCGTTGATGGTCATGTAAAAAATGGGGAATATGTCAGCAGTCATCTTCATTTAAATGTCACTTATTTACTGGAGGCTGATGAAAATGCAGCGATAAGAAATAAGGAAGATGAGAATAAGGCAGTTGCTTGGTTTGGTTTAGATGAAGCACTTCTAAAAAGCAGTGAGCCTTGGTTTGTGGAACATATTTATCAAAAGCTCAATGATAAATTAAGAAAAATGAAAGACATCTAAAACTAATGAGACCTCCTATAAATTGTGATATACTAATTGTGTATGTAATCGTAAATTTAAGGAGGTTTTTTCTATGGCTACACCACATAATGAAGCATCAAAGGGAGATTTCGCAAAGACAGTTCTTATGCCTGGCGACCCTCTTCGTGCGAAATATCTTGCTGAAAATTATCTTGATAATGTCCGTCAGGTAAATGGCGTCAGAGGCATGCTCGCTTATACTGGAACATATAAAGGCAAAGAAGTCTCTATCATGGGCAGTGGCATGGGAATGCCAAGTATTGGTATTTATAGCTATGAGCTCTATACGCAATATGATGTTGAAAATATCATTCGTATAGGTTCAGCTGGATCAATCAATAAGGATGTACATATCCGTGATGTCATCATTGCTCAGGGCGCTTGTACGGATAGCGCATGGGCTCATCAGTATGAACTACCAGGCACATTCTCAGCAATCTCTTCTTATGACTTGTTGGAGAAGGCTGTTTGTGAAGCAAAAAAGAAAAAAATTCACTATCATGTAGGCAATATTGTCTCATCGGATCTTTTCTATCATGCCGATGTTGAGGCAAGCGGACGTTGGAGTAATGTAGGCTGTCTAGCAGTTGAGATGGAAAGCTATGCACTCTTTGCGAATGCGGCTTATTTAGGCAAGAAGGCACTCACTCTACTAACAATATCTGACTCATTAGTCAATGATGAGAAAGAAACAACTGCCCAGGAAAGAGAAAGAACTTTCACTGATATGATGGAAGTTGCATTGGAAATTGCCTAATGAAGAGTGTGAAATGTGCTTTCTTTGACTTTGATAATACGATTGCCAAAGGAGATACAATCTATAAACTTCTTGCTTATACAATCAAAAAGCATCCTCTCTCCATCTTTCGTTTCTTGTTGACAATGATCTATGGGATTGGCTGTATCCTGCATCTTGTCTCCAAAGAAAAACTGAAAGAAACTATTCTCTTCCCATTAGATTTGTTTACAAGTGGAGAGCTGAGGACATTCTATCAAGAAAAGGTTGTTCCTTCCTATTATCCTCATATGGTTAAAGAGCTAAAAAAACGCAAGGATGAGGGCTGTCTTGTCTTTCTCGTTACTGCTAGCCAGGAAGCTTATATGCGCTTCAACAAGCTACCTATCGATATCCTCATGGGGACACAGACAGAAATCATTAATGGTGAGTACACAAGTCATATTATCGGAAAGAATTGCAAAGATGCCCATAAAGTTGATCGTATTAATGACTATCTTAAGAAAAACAATCTTGCCATTGATTATGAACATTCCTATGGCTATTCCGATAGTACCTCTGATATTCCTATGTTGAAACTTGTCAAAAACCGTATAAGAATCTCAAAGAAAGATGGCAGCATGTCACCCTTTGTTTTCTGATATTGCATTAAGTAGGGGATTCTTCTATAATTAATTATTGTATGAAAAGAGGGTAATTATTTATGACACGTTATCGTGATACATATGCAAAAATCAGTTTAGCGAATATTCGTTATAATGCGAATGTCATCTATGACAAAGTTAAAAAGCCAATGGTTGCTGTCATCAAGGCAAATGCTTATGGCCATGGCTATAAGGAAGTTGCGAATGCTTTAAAAGAAGGTTGTCATATTGGCTTATTTGCCGTCGCAACATTAAAAGAAGCAGAGGACTTAAGAGACTTAGGTGTGACTCAGGAGATTCTTGTTTTAGGACCTATTCCCATTGAAGATCTTTCGATTGCAATTGAAAAAGATATTTCTCTCGCCTTAATATCAAAGGACTATATGCATGATATTGAAGCACATCATCATGGTGATCAGCCTGTCAAAGTTCATATCGCAATCGATACAGGAATGAGCCGTATTGGCTTAAGAAGCCGCGAAGAACTTGAAGAACTTATGCAACATGTTGATCCAAGAGTGATTGACTTAGAAGGCATTTTTACGCATTTTGCGACTGCTGATGACTTCTTGCAAAATGACGAATATGAAAAGCAACTTGAAAAATTCAAATCCATCGTAGGCAATCTCCAGTTCCGTTATATCCATTGTGATAATACAGCTGCCATGATGTTCCATCATTCTAACTTTGGCAATCTAGCCCGTAATGGCATTGGTCTTTATGGTGTTGATCCTCGTGGTGAAGAAAATCCAGAATTACGCCAAGCCATGAGCTTATATACAAAGGTGTCAATGATTAAAGAAATCCACAAAGGTGACAAGGTTGGCTATGGGATGACTTATGAAGCAAGTGGTGATGAACGAATTGCCACATTACCAATCGGTTATGCCGATGGTTTCCTAAGAGTCAATCAAGGCAGAAATGTCTATATTAATGGTCGTGAATATCCTGTTGTAGGTAGAGTATGCATGGACCAGTGCATGGTGAAGGTTGATGAACATGTTCATGTTCACGATGATGTTGAAATCTTCGGCCCTCATATCTCATTAGCCCGCATGGCTAAGGAAATAGGCACAATTCCTTATGAAATCATGTGCTATATTTCTCCACGAGTAGAAAGGGAATATGATGAGTAGAAATGACTATGCCAAACGGATCAGACGTTTAGAAATCTTTTCTTCGCTCTTCATGATTATTGGTACGCTTATTACTTTGTATCTAGGTTTTGGGCTTTATGCACTACTTCTGATCTTGGTGATCTATATTATCACCCAGGTTGTTAACTACCGACTGATGAAGAAATGTCGTTGTCCCAAATGTGGTAATGTCGATGTCTTTACAAAACATCTAGGCTTTACAACAGGTGTTAAAGAACAATGTCCAAATTGCCACTATAAGCTACATCCTGATCAAAAAATCTCAATAAAAAAATAAGGTGATGCATTCATGCATCACCTCTTTTCTTACATATTTGATTTTATGAAATCATATAAATAATAATATTGCATAGCACCTGCTTTTTGAGCTTTGACTTGACCTTTCTTGACAATCATAGTTGTTGGTGTTGTTACCGCAACATGAAGTGTCTTTGTCATATAGTCACTTTTCGCATTTGCTAGATCGACATAGTAAATCTTATGTTTTCTATTCTTAGTCTGGTATTTCGTTAAGACTTCCTGATAGCTTGCTGAATAAGAGTCTTTTGAAGAACCAGCCACAAGCACAAATGATTCCTTCTTTTCAACCATTTTTGTAAGCTGTGCTGTTGTGATTGTTTTATATGTGGCATAAGTAGCCTGTCGGTAAGCAAATAAAGCGAGGAATACAACCAATACAATACCAAAGACACTGATTTCTTTCCAAGCTTTTTTGAAGAATGCTTTCATATCGATACCTCCAAATACCCTCATATTCTAGCAAATTTTTTCTTCTAAAACAATATCCAATATTATGCTACAATAGGGGCATAGGAGGTAAAGTTAATGAATAAAGTTGTAAAAACAGATAAAGCTCCAGGAGCTATTGGTCCATACTCACAAGGTATTGATATTGGCAATATCGTATTCTTCTCAGGACAGATTGGTCTTGATCCAGCAACAGGTAAAATGCAGGAAGGCATTGAGGCTCAGACACATCAGGTATTAAAGAATATCAAGGGGTTACTTGAAAGCCAGGGACTCACATTTGCGAATGTCGTCAAGACAACATGTTTCTTAGAAAACATTGATAACTTCAAGCTTGTCAATGAAATCTATGCTCAGTATTTCGTTGAGCCATTCCCTGCTAGAAGCGCAGTAGGGATTGACCGTTTACCAGCTGGTGCCTTAATTGAAATTGAAGTTATTGCTTCAAAATAGTATAAAAGCAGTCATGTAGGTGAAGCTTACATGACTGTTTTTATTACCTATACAATTTAGAAGAAAAAAGCCATGCCTTTAATAATTATCGAGAAAATGATTTGAATTATTTAAGGAAGATAGCAAAGTATTTGTGAAATAAATCATAAATAAATTTACTTTGATTTAAGAATTGGTTATCATGATTGTAAGATGTGTGATAAATATTTGAGGGAGATGATACCAGTGTATAGCAATCGATTAGTTTGAATATTAGTTATATAGGAGGATATTATGCGGAAAAACTTTTTTTTAAAACTAATAATAACATCAGTCTTATTTTCAATGTGCGTATTACTCCCTAGAAATTATTCTTTTGCAAAGGAAAATACATCTAACCTAGATAGTTTATTTTTAAATAGCGAAAAAAAGCGTATTCTTTTTTCAACTGCTGACGGTTCAAAAGTTAATATTTTAGAAGAAAATAATCTTAAACAATTAGTTGCAGAAAAGAAGTTTATAGAATTGAAAAAGGAGATTATTGAAAAAAATATTACAATTGAAATTATTGAACATGGTTTAAGTGAACCAGAATCTAAAAAATCATACAATATCGCAACATTTCATAAATTATATCCTCATACATCATCGAGATACTCTAAGGGTCATAAATATACAGCAAAGTGGATTGCAATCATGGAATGCAAATTCTCTTATAATAGTAATAATTATACTATAGGTACTATTTATGATACATCTATTCGTCTACAAGATTACTTTGTGGGGGCAGGGCTTGATTTCGCAAATCTATCAAATGTTCATACACCTAAGGCAACGAAAAGTGCCGATGGGCTTTCGGTAAATATAAAAGCAACTTATGATTTAGAGGCACAAGTTGAAAGTTTTCCATTTGAAATTTTAGATTTTGGTACTTATACAGAGAAAGGAGTAGGAAAAGCATGATTAAATTATTGTTATCTATTACTTTATTATTTAGTCTTATTTCTAGCATTCCTAATAAAGCATATATATTTGCTACTCATTTTTTACAAGCCGATAATGAAAGTAGATTTATTATTAATAATAATAAGATTTGTGAAAATGAGAATGATATTTTTTCTAAGATAAAAAGTATTAAATCTCTTGATGATAAACTGTCTTATTTGGATACATTGAAAAAACAAGGATATGTATTGGTAACAAGTGTACCAAAAAGAGTTATAGCTGAACAGGCAAGTAAAACGTTTGAATATCAGGGTGTAGATTTGACATCGCAAAGTGGTTATTCTAATGTTTCATGTGCTTGGTATGTTAGCCTTTATTGTATCTTCTCTTACAATCCTAATACTGGTAAAATTACAAATACGCCTGCACCCAGACTAAAATTAGAAGGTGGTGAACTTGCAAATTGTACGGGTACAGTAAGGTTAGGCACACAAATAGCTAGAGTTGAAAAAGTTAATGCTTCAAGCGTAGATTATTATGCTAAATTCCAAATTGTTGGTCTTATCAATAGAGGTTCTTATACGGCAAAAGTTAATTTCCAAACACATGAAAGAAGACCAACATTAAGAGAGAGTCGGTGATTATAATGAAGAACGTTCTTCCAATATTAAGCTTATGCTATATGGTTGTTGTATGTTTACTTACAAGAGTTATTGTTCTTATAAAGCTGCCTTTGATATTGCAGATATTCTTGTTATTTATTGGCTATGGGATGCTTTTAGAATTCATGATGAACAGGCAAGAAATGGATGCACAATATCGAAAAGGCTATCTTATTCTCTATGGCTTACTGCTTGTTTGTGCTCTTGTTCTTAGCATTATTTATTTAAGAAGCACAATTGGTCTTTATGTAACGAATTTGATGATGGAAATGCTGCCATTTTTCCTTGCCTGGCTAGTAGGCCTTTTGTTCCAGAATAGAGAAAACTCATTTCCTGCTTCCATAAGCCTGGTCATTACAATAATTGTCTTTTTGACTTTTTTCATTATGAAATTACCAGCACTGCAGCAGGCTATCAGAGTTGATGCAAATACGCTATTCTGGCCAGGACTCATCATTGATATGCTTCTTCTTAGCATCAATATGGGATTAAGTACATGTATTATTCATATCAATCAAACAAACAAATCACTTGAAATCATCTCGCTTGTACTCGCGATACTCTTGCTTGTACTGACATTACCAATAGGTGGCTGGAGTATCTTTAATGCTCTGACACATTTCTCTAAGATTATTATTCCTCATCTCTATCTTTGTTCTCTTTATCTTATTTGTATTCATGGTATTTGTTTGCTTAGAAAATGAAAAGAAGTGGCTTGGCCACTTCTTCAGACTGTTGACAATCAAATGATTGTGGACAGTCTTTTTTTGTATGGAGAATAGAAATATCAAGATGATACTTCATATATGGTATAATATATGCATGAAGGAGCTGATGTGGCATGGCTAAGAATAAGACTGAACAGAAGCAACAGTACATGATCTGTGCATTGCTTGATGACCTGGTTCCAGAGGACCACCTGGTAAGAAAACTTGATAGATATGTAGACTGGAGTTTTATCTATGATATCTGTGATCCGCTATATTCAAATAGAGGAACCAATAGAGTCGATCCTGTAGTCCTGTTCAAGATGATGTTCATCA
>NZ_JNKU01000056.1 GCF_000702165.1 Sharpea azabuensis DSM 18934 | reverse complement strand
TGAATAACAGGCCACGTAAATGCATAAAATATAAAACACCTAAAGAAGAATTACTGGGTAACTCATCGTAGGTGTTGCACTTAATTTGACAAATCATCTTAATGGATGCACTTGTCATTTCACCAATAATTCCCCCAACAACAATCATCAGAATACCACTTAGCAATGATACATAACGATTAAGGAAGGCAAGAATAATGCCACTGATAATAGCAATGAAAAGAGCAGTGCCAATAGCTTTAGGCCATTCATTACCATGCAATAAAGCGGAATTATGACTATTGAAGAAGGCTTTTGCTTCTCGTTCTTCTTTTGTTTTCCATTTCATAATTAATTAACCTCATCATGATGTCTTTTTTGGTTCAAGAGAAAATATGTTGCAATAAAACCACCAATAAAGCCTGAAACATGGCCTGAAAGAGAAATCTCCGGTACAATGAATGAAATTAAAAGCATGAAAATAAGATTTGGCAGTAATGAGCGCCAGATGTGCATAAAGACATCACGATACAATAAGGCAAGAGCGCCTAAAGCACCAATTAAGCCAAAGATAATGCCACTAATTCCCCCACTTACACTAGAACCCTCAAAGCCATTATGAAGATAAAGGAGATATGGCAGACCATTCGTTGTAACAGCAGCAATACCAACTACAATGAGATAACGTGTTCTACCTAGCACTTTTTCCATAAATGCTCCTAATCCATACAATGAATAGCAATTCACAACAATATGAAGAATCCCAAAATGAATAAAGTTACTTGTAATAAAGCGATAATATTCATGTGTATGATGGACATAAAAGCCATTATAGGCCCCTAGATGTAATGCCTGATAGGCATTCATGGTTGGACCATAAAGGACAAAAGAAATAAGATAGACAATACCAGAAATAAGAATAAGTCCTGTTGTAACAGGAAATTTTTTATAATCTTTTATATTCATAATTATTCCTCAATAAATTCAAATATTGTCATCTGATCAATTTCTGTATCATCTTCTTCATTGACAATCCTGTTCTTCATAATGATATGTTCAATATCAAGAGGGCTTGCAAGATCATCTTTGCTGACACGTATAGCCCCCATTTCAATAAGTCTTAGGTTACCGTTGTAATAAGGCGAAGCATCAACAACAAGAGGTGTTGTCCAGTGATAATGCAAATTCTGTACGCTTGTAAACCAGACCGCCCCACTGTTGACATTAGTCGCAATAATAAACTGCTCTTTGGAAAGACCGCATACATAGATATTACGATCCAATGAGTTTGTCACATCAAAATAGGCATAAGGATCAACAGCACATAGAATCAGCATATGTCCATCACGTAAATAACGTTTGTTCAGACGAATCTTATCAAGCATATGATCAGCGACAAACATAATCACGCTTCCACCCATTTTCAGAATGGAACGTGTTGCATATTCATCAATCCCTTTAATACCACAGGTAATCAATGTACGTTCTTCTTCAAGGACCTTGTTGATAACACTTTTAGTAGCAAAGTTCAATGTACGATTATTGACATGCGGGCCAACAACACTGACATTGTTATCTTTAATCAAATCCATATTACCAACATAATAGAGAATGAGAGGCATACGATTATTAAGACAGTATAATTCACTTGGATAATTGTCTTCATATTTTGTCGTTACATGAATGCCTTCATTTTCTAGATTATGCAATGAATGAATCATATCTGCGAGCAATGTGCTTCTCGCCATAATCTTATCAATCAACATATTGTCGATATCTAACAAGAGCATCAGTGCTTCACGATTCATGCCAATTAATGAACTTACATCATCGCGACCAGTATCTTTTATTCTTTTTTCTATTGCATACCATTCATCATTGGTCAGTGGTCCTTCTTTTGTAGGAATAAGGTCACTTGTATAAAGAATCATAGCTAATGAATTCAGGTTTAATTTTATTGTTGTCTTCTTTTCCATAGCACTCATTATAGCATAGAATTCACCTTTGGAAAATGAAAAAAGGTTAGTCCTAAATAGCAGGATTAACCTTTTTAGAAACATTAGTATTGAATTTCTTCTTTCGTCAACCATATACTCATGTATTTTTAAAAAGAATGACTACAGCTAAAGATTACTTAATACTTAGTTGTTGAAATATTTTGGTTATATTATACGAATCTCTTTTCAACAATCTAAATGCTGTCTGCTTCCAAATCCATCTTTCTTTAAATCGGAATCAAGATAATCAAATGACTTTGGAACAACTTTAATGATATGCATTGGCTCAGGTAATTTCTTCATGAATGCAACTGGTATTTTCTTGTAAGTCATAATCTTTAAGTATTCATCAGAAAAAGGTTCAAGGATTTCAGCACTACCTTCTACCTGTAAACCCTTTAGCTGACCAAATCCTCCATAGGGTTCAAAGATTGCAAGACCAACATTCTTGTTTTCCTTGAGACATTTAAACTTAAGTCCTCCTTCAGAAAAGAAATAGAAGAATCCATCAACATAATTATATTCAATGGGTGTATTTCTTACCATGCCAGAAGATGCGGTTGCTAGAGCACAAGTATTATGTGCTTTAATAAAGGCATCAATCTTTTCTTTTAAATCTTCATTATTCATATGAATTGAAGTTTGATCCTTCTTTATCCAATGTTCTGCAGCTAAATCATAATTCATTTTATACATTATAAACGCCTTCTTACCTTTAATGTTCATCGATTTATTTAACACGTTGTAGTTGCCAATTAAAAAGGTTAATCCCGATAGACAGGATTAACCCTTAGCTTTATTATTTCTTACGGTCTTCTTTAACAGCAGCCTGAGCAGCAGCTAATCTTGCAAGAGGCACACGGAATGGTGAGCAAGATACATAAGTTAAGCCGACATTATGACAGAATTCAACTGTCTTAGGGTCGCCACCATGTTCACCACAAATACCAAGCATGATATCAGGACGAGTCTTCTTACCTTTTTCTACAGCCATCTGAACTAACTGACCTACACCATCAACATCGATAGTCTGGAATGGATCATGTTCATAGATGTTGTTCTTGTAGTAATCGCCTAAGAACTTACCTGCATCATCTCTAGAGAAGCCGAATGTCATCTGTGTCAAGTCATTAGTACCAAATGAGAAGAATTCAGCTTCTTCAGCAATCTTATCAGCTGTTAATGCAGCTCTAGGAATTTCAATCATTGTACCTACATGATATTTCATATCAACACCAGCTTCAGCAATAACAGCATCAGCAGTAGCTACAACAGTCTTCTTGACAAATTTTAATTCCTTAACTTCACCAACAAGAGGAATCATGATTTCTGGTTCAATATTCCAGCCTTTTTCCTTGTTGACATTGATAGCAGCTTCGATTACAGCTCTTGTCTGCATCTCAGCAATTTCAGGGTAAGTTACAGCAAGACGGCATCCTCTGTGACCCATCATTGGGTTGAATTCTTTTAATGATTCAACTCTTTCTTTTAATGCTTCAAATGTCATACCTAAAGATTCTGCTAATGGAGCGATTTCTTCATCAGTATGTGGTAAGAATTCATGTAGAGGTGGGTCTAAGAAACGGATATTAACACCATATTTGCCCATTGTTCTATATAATTCTTCAAAGTCTTCTCTCTGGTATGGAAGAATCTTGCTTAATGCTTCACGTCTAGCTTCTACTGTATCTGCAGTAATCATACGACGGAAGTTAAAGATTCTTTCTTCATCGAAGAACATATGTTCTGTACGACATAAGCCGATACCTTCAGCACCAAATTCTGCTGCCTGTTTAGCATCTCTTGGGTTATCAGCATTAGTTCTAACCTTTAATCTTCTTCTTTCATCAGCCCAGTTCATGAATTCAGCGAAGTGTCCGCCAATTGTAGGAGGAACTGTCTTAATCTGTTCAGCAAAGACTTCACCTGTAGAGCCGTTTAATGATACATAGTCACCTTCATGTAAGACTTTACCATCAGGTAATGTTAATGTCTTAGCTTCTTCATCTACTTTAATAGCACCACAACCAGCTACACAGCAAGTACCCATACCACGAGCAACTACGGCTGCATGTGATGTCATACCACCACGTACAGTTAAGATACCATGAGCTAATACCATACCTTCGATATCTTCTGGTGATGTTTCATTACGGGCAAGGATCATATCCTGAACACCGTTTTCTTTTGCTGTCTTTAAGTCTTCAGCATTGAAATATAAATGACCAGTTGCAGCACCTGGTGATGCAGCTAAACCATTTGCAACTGCCTTAGCAGCTTTATATGAATCATTATCAAAGTTTGGATGTAATAACTGATCAAGTGCCTTAGGATCAACCATTAATAATGCATCATCCTTAGTGATCATGCCTGACTGAACCATTTCAACGGCAATTCTCAATGCAGCCTGAGCAGTTCTCTTACCGTTACGAGTCTGTAACATGTAAAGTTTGCCATCTTCAATTGTGAATTCCATATCCTGCATATCTTTATAATGGTTTTCAAGAGTATGACAGATTTCCTGGAACTGTTCATAACAATGAGGCATTACTTCATTCAATGTAGCGATTGGCTGAGGTGTACGAACACCAGATACAACGTCTTCGCCCTGGGCATTCATTAAGTATTCACCATATAATACGTTTTCACCAGTTGCTGGGTTACGAGTGAAGGCAACACCAGTACCTGACTGTTCAGAACGGTTACCATAAACCATCTGCTGTACGTTTACGGCAGTACCCCATGAACCAGGGATATCGTTTAAACGACGATATGTGATGGCACGATCATTATTCCATGAACCGAATACGGCACCAACAGCTGCCATCAACTGTTCTTTTGGATCTTCTGGGAATCCAGCTGGATCCAATTTCTTGAATTCTTCTTTATATACTTTTACAACTTCTTTAAGATCTTCCGCAGTGAAGTCAGTATCTAATTGATAACCATGTTCTTCTTTGATCTTTTCAAATTGTAATTCGAATTTTTCTCTTGGGAAGCCTCTAACAACATCCGCAAACATCTGGATGAAACGACGATATGAATCATATACGAAACGATCATTCTTTGTATCGGCAGCGAACTGTGCTGCTACTTCGTCATTCAAACCTAAGTTCAATACTGTATCCATCATACCTGGCATAGATTCTCTTGCACCAGATCTAACAGAAACAAGTAATGGGTTGTTTGGATTACCAAATTCTCTTCCTGTGATTTTTTCTAGTTCAGCTAAAGCGTTCAGAATCTGCTCTTTCATTTCATCTGTTAGCTTAGCTCCGTCTTCATAATACTGTGTACATGCTTCAGTTGTAACTGTGAAACCCTGTGGGACTGGGAGACCAATTCCAGTCATTTCAGCAAGGTTAGCACCCTTGCCACCAAGTAAGATTTTCTTTTCAGCTAAAGTCATGTCCAAAGCTGCACCTTCCTTAAAAAGGTATACATACTTTTTCATAAGATAATTCCTCCTTTAACTCATGGGTCTATTATATAACATGTATGGGTTTACAATCAATACCTTTGTGAAAAAATAGCGTTGGCAACTTCGTATTAATACAAATATGAAACGCATACAAAATACTGAAAGTGCTTATATTTCTAATAATACTAAAGTTATTACATCTCCAATTATGTCCAATATCTCATATAAATTTGTTATTTTTCGATATTTTCTAAGATAAAGAATATATATCTAAATAATATGATATGGATATAAAAAAGAGTTAATCAATAAGCTGACTAACTCTCAAAAATTATCGAACTTCTTTCGCAATTTCCAATTTTACTTTTTGATTGCCAATTTTTTTATTAAAGCACTTCTTGACGACACCTTTTGCCTTTGATTTCTTAATATCGACGAAGGAGAACTTACGTTTAATCGTGATGTCACCGATTTCATCTTTTCTCAAGTTCCCTACTTCTAATAAGAAATTAAGCAGTTTTGTCTTATTGATCTTTTCCGCACTGCCACAGTTCACAAAGATACGTTCATAGCTATTGACCTTCTTTGTTAAGTCATCATCTTTGTAATCAAAAGCTAAGCGTTCACGATAATTCATATAAAGCAATGAAGCAAGAACATCATCAACCAATGCATCTGGAATCTGAGCAACAACATCATAGAAATCTTTTTGTTTACCTTTATCCATAACCCTCTGTACATCTTCAAGGACATCCTTCATTTTTGCATTAAAGATATCATCAGCTGTAGGTAAGTTCAGTTCTTCAAAATGTGATTTTGTGCTCTTTTCAATTTTATGGAGGATACGCACTTCTCTTGGAGAGACGAATGTGAAGGCAACACCTTCGTGGCCAGCACGACCAGTACGACCGATACGATGGACATAGAGTTCATCTTCCTGAGGTAATTCATAGTTGATGACATGCGTAATACTATCAACATCGATACCACGGGCCGCTACATCAGTCGCAATTAAAATTGGGACTTTGCGTTCCTTGAACTTCTGTAATGTGCGCATTCTTGTATTCTGGTCAATATCACCATGCATGCAGGCAACATGATAATGACGGCGGGCAAGCTCATCCTGCAATGTATCAACAGAGCGTTTTGTCTTACAGAAGATGATGCATGAGTCCATTTCATTGGCATCAAGTACACGGCATAAGCCTTCTAGCTTCTTATTTTGTGGAACAACGAAATAGTATTGCTTTACTGTTGTAGCTGTCTGCTGAACAGCCTTGATCTTGATATGCGTATAATCGCTCTTCATGTAATTTTCTGCAATGTGCTTGATGCCATCAGGCATTGTTGCTGAGAAAAGGACTGTCTGTTTTTCTTTTGGAGCATCCGCAAGAATTGTTTCAATGTCTTCAACAAAGCCCATGTTCAACATTTCATCAGCTTCATCAAGGACAAAGAACTTAATATTTTCTAATGAGACAATTTCACGTCTCATCAAGTCCATGACACGACCAGGTGTTCCAATCAGCACATCTATGCCATGCTTGATTGTACGAATCTGACGGCCAATATCACTGCCACCATAGACACATGCAAATCTCAAATCAGTATATTTCCCAATACGACCAAATTCCTCACCAATCTGCATCGCAAGTTCACGTGTTGGTGATAATACAATTGCAGAAATATGGTCGGATCTTTCAATCTCAGATAACAAGACACTACCAAAGGCTAAAGTCTTACCAGTGCCCGTCTGAGCCTGACCGATAATATCTTTTCCTTCTAGTAATACAGGGATACTTTCAGCCTGAATTGGACTAGGTGAAACATAGCCCATTGCTTCAATACCCTTTTGTACAGTTTCGTTTAATTTTAAATCTCTAAATGTTTTAATCATTATTTCCTCTTTTTCTTATGCGTTCGGTTAACCTTATCATAATAAATCACATTAAGCAAGTTCTTTTCCAAGAATATATGCCCTTACAAGCGAAATAAAATAAAGCGAGCCGGTAATATAGACTTTTTTATCGCCTTTTAGTGCTTCATCAACAGCGTGTTGCCAGTTTTCATCCTTTTTGACAGGCATATTTTCGCTTAATTCAGCAATCGTGGCAGCGCGGGGATGAGGGAATTCTGTCACCGTGACATCATCAGTCAGCTTGCATAGTGTTTCAATCATATGATGCGTATCTTTGTCTCTTAAGGCTGAATAGATGATTTTCATTGATTCATCCTTGTTGACACTATTTGCGAAAGCTTCCATGCCCTCTTTGTTATGAGCGCCATCAATAATGACCGTTGGATGAAGATGAATGATTTCAAATCTCCCCGCCCAGTGCGCCTGCGCTAAGCCGGTTGTGAGATCTTCTTTGTCAAAAGGAAAATAGCGAGAGAGATATTCAAGAATATTAATGGCCATGACAGAATTATTGACTTGATATCTTGCTGTAGTATTTAAATGAATATGATGTTCATGATAATCATATTCGATGGAAGTCTGATGGTATGTGACATTTTCTGGAAGCTTGATCTGGATGAGCTTGCTTTCATGCTTCTGGCATACTTCTCGAAAGACTTCAAGACATTCTTCACGTCCCTCCCCTGTCATATAGTCAACGTGATCCTTTATAATGCCCGCTTTATTCATGGCGATTTCTTTATATGTATGTCCTAAATAATCAACATGATCCAAGCCGATATTCGTATTAACAGCCAGCAATGGCTTGATGACATTTGTTGCATCAAGCAAGCCTCCTAGACCCACTTCAAAAATAGCCAAATCAACTGCACGATAATAGAAATAGATGATGGCAATAAAGACTTCCATTTCAAACTTTGATAAACCATAATCAAGGAAATCTCCCATAAAACGATTCGCAATCGCAACCATTGTTCTTTCATCGATTGCTTGATCATCAACACAGATAATATCAAGGGGATGAATAAGAGCTGGTGAAGTAAAGGTTCCAATATTATAACCGGCTACTTTGAGGACTTCTTTTGTATAATTGACTGTAGAACCCTTGCCATTCGTTCCACCAATATGAAGCGATGCAAGACCATCCTGAATATTATAGGCGTCTTCCATAAACTTTTGAAATTGTTCTAATGAGTAGACACGATCTTTCTGATGATTAATAAAATCATAAACTTCCTGGGCATTCTTGAAATCATGACTTTTTGGCAAAATCTTGACAAGTGACCCATTTCCTACTTCATGATAGCCAAAACTCTTAAAAAAGGCTATTGAAGTTGCAGAAGGATGTAAGATGATACGATTTAAGCCTATGCGTTCAACAGCATCTAGCAAGCAGGCAAATACTTCAACTTGAATATTGCCTGGCTTCGCATAAATAAGTGTTACTGTCTTCATGCGCTCAAGTTCAATAAAGCCAACAACCTCACTTCCCACTGTTGCTACTAAGGTCAATGTCCCCGGTGTTTTAAGAATATGCCTGCCCCCACTTGCCTCAATGATATTTGTAACCTGTGTTTCAGTGATATGATCCAGTATTTTTATTTCCATATTATCCTCCTACAAAAAAGGATGGCATTGCCATCCTACATTTTTTCGAATCGATCAACATTCAATACAAAGACTGTGGCACCGCCAACAAGGACATCAACCATGATTGGTGTAAAGAATTCTCCCATTTCCGTTGGTGGAACAGTTGGTTCTTTTTCTACACGCTTCTTTGCATTGGCTTTAATGATTTCGAGAGCACCATCAACCTTTTCATCATTTGTACCAATTAGGAATGTAGTGTTGCCCTTTCTCAGGAATCCTCCACTTGTGGCCATCTTTGTAATGAAATAACCACCTTCTGTTAGTGCAGTCTGTACAGCGTTACTGTCATCATTATTGACAATCGCAATGATTAGTTTCATAGTATACGCCCTCCTTTACTAAAGCTATTCTACCATGAATCAGGCATTTTGTATCCATATTTTTTATTTTGTTTATCATGTAATGTTTTCTCGCATCGTCGGCAAGAAGACTTTTTTGTAATATTCTAATAAATATGTATCGGTCATCCCTGACAGATAATCTGAAACAATGAGTTCTTTTGGTGTCTGATGATACTCCTCATTCATATTAGAGAGATATTTCTGAATCCCACGATCTTTAAGAAGTGGATCATCTAAATCTTCATAAAAGACATCATACAATTCCTTCACCATTCTAAAGAGCTTTTCATTTTCTTTTACAAGAACAGGATTGTGGTGAATATGGATAGAGATAAAATCATAAAGCTTATTGAGTGCTTCAAATGTTTCCTTCGAGAATTCAAGATAGGGCTTGTTGTAGGAATGAATGACAAGATCTTCAACAAGATGATTGATCATGGAATTATTACCATCACCGATAACACGTGTAATATCGCTTGGTAAATCTGATCTCTTCATTAAACCAACATTAATAGCATCATCAATGTCCTTGCCTATATAACTGATGACATCACTAATTCTTACTACGCATCCTTCTAGTGTCATTGGTGAAATATGTTCACTTGCATGAGGTGTATGCCAGCAAGCTTCATATTCCTTCCAGAACTGATCAATTGTTTTAAAAGGATCAGGTTTATAGATACGATTAATCATTTCACCATTATGGCAAAGAATGCCATCAAGTACCTGCAGGCTCACATTATATCCCTCTCCTTTTCTTTCAACATAGAGAAGGACTCTGACACTATTGGCATTGTGAGCGAAGTAGCCAACACCACGCTCTTTCAGACATTCATTAATGGCTTTTTCACCAACATGTCCATAAGGTGCATGTCCTAAGTCATGACCAAGCGCAATGGCTTCAATCAGGTCGGTATTTAGATTCAGGCAGCGTCCAATTTGTCTAGCAATTCGAGAGACCCATTGGACATGTAAGGAGCGTTTTGTGATATGAACATTATTGAAAAATGACAACGCCTGCGTCTTATCAACATAGCGACGGTAGGCTTTAGAATAAAGAATGCGGTCGATATCCTTTTCATAAGGCCACCGTACATCGAAATCATAGGGTTTTGTATGGGTTGGATGAATCTTGATATAGTCGCTGTTTTTTGTTGCAAAGGCTGACAATCGTTCATCATATTCCTGTGTTGCAAGAAGAGACTGACGGATAATTTCATCTTCTTTTTTCATAAGCATCACTTCTTTCAATCTTATATATTTATAGTATAATCGACTTGGTGATAATATGCAAAAAATTACAGATGAACTTATAAACTGGTATCAGAAAAACAAAAGGGATCTCCCCTTCAGACACACAAATGACCCTTATGCGATATGGGTCAGTGAAATCATGCTTCAGCAAACAACTGTAGCAGCAGTCATTCCCTACTACTATCGTTTTCTTTCAACTTATCCAACTGTTAAAGACTTAGCAAATGCATCTCTTGATGAAGTCTATAAGCTTTGGGAAGGGCTTGGTTATTATCGAAGAGCGAAAAATCTTCATTCATCAGCAATTAAGATTGTTGATGAATTTGATGGTATCTTTCCTAGAGATTATGTAGATATCATAAGTCTTCCTGGGATTGGACCTTATACAGCAAGTGCTATTTCGTCTTTTGCCTATCATGAAGAATATGCAGCAATCGATGGCAATGCCTTAAGAGTTTTAAGCAGACTCCTTGGCTTACATGATAATATTGCTGAAAGCAGAACAATCAAGCGTATTACTGAATATGCCAACAAGATGATTGTAGGCAAAGATTCAGCCTCCTTCAACCAAGGACTGATGGATCTCTCCAATGCTTTCTGTCGACCTAAGAATCCAGATTGCATCAGCTGTCCGCTTCATGTTTATTGTCAGGCTTATAAGAACCATGAAGAAAAAGTCTTGCCTATTAATATTAAGAAAATCAAGAAAACAGAACATTCTTTTATAACTGGCTATATCACATATGATGATCAGGTCATGATGAAAATCAATGAGGAAGGCCTACTAGAACATATGTATGGTCTTGTACAATATGAAGTCAATGATCCCTATGCTTTTATGGAAGCTTTTAAGAAAGAATATGGGCAATCCTTAATCTTAGAAAGCTTTGTGAAGGACTTTAAGCATGTTTTTACACATCGTACTTGGCATATGCATGTCTTTCATTTTGTTTTAAGTGCGCCCAATGACTATCTCATGAATGCTGAAGATATGAAAAAAGCAGCCATTCCGACAGCCCATAAAAAGATTCTAGACTATATGCATAAGCATGTCATCATAGCTGATTAGAAAAAGGCAATCAGAACAACAGAAACGACAAACCAATATAATGAGAGAGAAACAATTCTCCCGAATATTCTAACAACAAGATACGTATTTTTCTTAAAAAGACAGAAACGATAGAGATGCAATGGATCAAAGAAGCACAAAGGAATGTAAATCAGTGTAAAGAAAACCCAGAAACGATAAAGAAGTAACCCGAAGGCACTCGTTACTTCTTTTGTTTTGAGGGTTGAAGTAGCTGCAAGCATCAACAAACTATAGACAATAAAAACAATCTTTCTTAACGGATGAGAAAGATTGGGAAAATTGAGATGAGTAGGCACTGACAAACGATTTAATGCTTTCATCATCTCTTGGGCACTCTGATATCTATCTTCAGGCGAGGAACTAGTAGCCTTAGCAACAATCTTGCGATAAGTACCATCAGCCTGTTTCTTATAAGGCAATTCCTCAGTCAACAAGACATTCAAAAGCACCCCACAGGCATAGATATCCGCTGTCACACCTGTTTCATCAAAGCCAAACTGCTCCGGCGCAGCATAGCCGACTGTACCCAATACTTCCGTATCCTTGCTTTGTGTTGCTTTATAGCGACGAGCAATATCGAAATCAGCAAGCACAACGCGATAGCCATTATAGAAAATATTCTCTGGCTTGATATCGCGATGGATGATGGGCGGATTTGAGGCATGCAGAGCCATTAGGATTTTTAGCAGCTGATTCATAATGGCAACAATCTCATCTTCTTCAAGGTGATGCTGCAAGCGATACTCTTCAAGGGTTGGTGATTGAATATATTCTTCAACAACGATAATATCTTCCTCATTTTCAATAACTTGATAGACTTCAGGAATGCCATCGTGAATGTGCTTAAGACGGTTATAAAGTTCTATATCACCATTTTTAAGAACCTTTTCAACGCATATCTGCTTTGTGTAATCATTCATGACAAGAAAGATTTTCTTTGCATCATCTCCCTTGATTGTTCTGATATAGCTATATCCCTTAAGCATATTTCCTCTCCTTGCATTCTTATGGCATTCATTATACCATAGTTTCAGGTGATTAGATGAAAACAGAAGAATTAATGTCCATATTAAGTGACAAGCGTGCTTCTCTTGATGATGTCTTATCCGATCTTCAGACACTCACGCTTGCTAGCTATCTTAACGACCTTCTTGAAGAAAAAGGGATGACAAGAGCACAAGTTATAAATGCCTCAGGTCTTTCTAGAGACTATGCCAACCAGATTTTCAATGGCAAAAGAACGAATCCTTCACAAGTAAAAATACTTGCTTTGACAATTGCCATGCAGCTTACGCTTGAAGAAACAAATCGCGTTCTTAAACTTGCCAAAGCGAGCGCTCTTTATCCAAAGCTGGCTTTTGATGCGACAGTTATCTATGCAATTGTCCATAAAATGAATGTCATGGAGACGAATGCACTATTGGATGAGCATGGCTTAAAAATACTTGAATAAAAAGATGGCTGAATTTCAGCCATCTTTTCTAATAGCTTGATGCTTCAATGATTTTAAATTTTGCTTGTTTCAGGCTTTCAACCTTTTCTTCTTCAACAATTTCAAATGCTTTAAAATCCTGGGACTGATTGCCACCTAAATCATTCGCTGCAACATAGTCATCAGCAATTCTTTTTCCGTTGGCATCAACCGCTTCAATATGAATATTATAGGAATGCTTCTTGTCAGTGATATTTTTAACAGTAACAGGCAGCTTAGTGCTAACAATTCCTGAATCATCCTTGTTTGCTTCAAAAGTACCAAGTGTAACATTGACTTCCTTCTTGAGTACTTCATTTGTGCTATTGCCAGCTGCTTTATCTAGCTTCTTGCTTGTATCATCCAAGGCACTTGAAAAAGCACTTTGCATAACGAGTGTAATGACAATGGCAAGAATACCAAGCACCAGTGAAGCGATAGCCTTTCCTTTTGACGCTTTCTTGACAAGTGAAATGATTGCAAATATTGCGGCAAGTATACCAAGTATGAATGCTGCATTGTTGATGATTGGGATAAATGAGAACACAATCCCAATAATACCTAAGACAAGTGCCGCAATCGCAAAACCACTCTTATTTACTTTTTTCTCTTCCATAAATTTCTCCCTTTCCCTTTAGAATATGATGGTCATCTTCATGAAGACTTCTTTCTGACCACTCATATTCTATAAAAAAATTGGATAATAGAAATCAAGTAGAATTTTTAAAAAAATCAATAATTTTTCATGATTCTTATTGCATGCTGAAAATCCCTGAAGAAAAAGTGCTTTTTTTCAGAGTGGTTTAGATGTATAATCTGCTTGTTATTTGTTGTACTGGTATAATTCACCAGTTTTGCACATGCTATAAATTATTCGGACTAATTTACTGGCACATGCAGTCTTGGCAGCTTTCGAACACATCGGGTTTGATTGCTGCTTTTTCTTTATGTAGAAATCCTTAATACTATTATCATCTCTCTTAAGCCTTATAGAACACGTTACAGCCAGATATAATAAACA
>NZ_JNKU01000055.1 GCF_000702165.1 Sharpea azabuensis DSM 18934 | reverse complement strand
GACCGAAAAGGAAACATATCAGAAAAGAAAGCAGACAATCGAAAAGGTATTTGCGGATGGCAAGAGAAGACACGGGCTGGACTATACGCTATATACAGGATTCGAAAGAGTGTATGATAATCTTATGTTGATATTCACAGGAATGAATCTCAAGAAGTTATGCACATACCTTGGAAGGATGCAGGAGGCGCATTGCGCCCAAAATTCCTGCTTTGAGCATCAAAATGAGGAAACATTAAAGGCGATGGGGATAGGATAGAAGGATCTATACCCAAATTTTTATTATCTGGAGAAATATATTCAGAAAAAAGAGGATGAATCATAAAATATATCAATATATAAAAAAAGACCGCCAACGATATGGTTAATCGTCAACAGTCTGAAGAAGTGGCTTGGCCACTTCTTTTGCATTATTTACGAATAGTAATACCAATCTTTCTTTCCACTTTCGCAAGTTTCTTATAGGCAATACGTCCTGCCTTCTTAGCACCTTCATCAAGAACTTTCTCAATTTCACCACTTGCCATGATTTGGTTATAGGCATCCTGAACTTTCTGTAATTCAGCCCCGACAATTTCAGCTAAGTCCTTCTTGAATTCACCATAGCCTTTTCCTTCATACATGGCTTCAATTTCTTCATAGCTCTTATGACCAAGGATGGAATAGATTTCCATCAGGTTAGAGATACCTGGCTTATTTTCTTTGTCATAGCGTACATGACTGTCGCTGTCTGTTACAGCTGACATGATTTTCTTCTTGCTGACATTAATTGGGTCAAGCATATAGATACAGCCTTTACCAGTTGGATCACTCTTGCTCATTTTGCTTGTAGGATCTTGCAGGGACATGATACGACCGCCAACACGTGGTGTTAATGGCTCAGGTATTTTAAATGTGTCAGAATAGCGGTGGTTGAAACGTTCTGCCACCATGCGAGCTAATTCGACATGCTGCTTCTGGTCTTCACCAACAGGCACATAGTCAGGATCATACATTAAGATGTCGGCATTCATTAATGATGGATAGTTAAAAATACCAGCTCCAATAGATGTATCCTTTCTTGCTTTAGCTTTTTCAACCTGCATCTTATATTGTGTCATACGGCTAAGTTCACCCATTGAGACCATGCAATTTAAATACCAGCCTAGCTGTGCATGTTCTTTCACATCTGACTGTAGGAATAATGTCACTTTTTCAGGATCAAGCCCGGCAGCTAAATAAAGCGCAATCAAATCCTTCGTATTCTGTCTTAAATCTTTTGGCTCCTGATAGATTGTCATAGAGTGTAGATTAGCGACAAAGATAATCATTTCATAATCATCCTGGAAACTTACAAAAGGTTTGATCGCTCCAATGTAATTCCCTAAAGTTACTCTACCTGTTGGTTTAATACCACTTAACATTCTTTTCATCTTATGTCTCCTTTCGCATTTAAAGGAAATAAAAAAACACTTATCCAAAGGACAAGTGTATAAGCCACCTTTGAAATGCCATCACATTCTGTCTACTAACGTAAGACTTGACGTTGAAAGATACTTAATTTCCCCTTCACCCTCACAGGTCCATTTGAAAGTGCGTCAATGCCAGGCTTCCACCACTCCTGGCTCTCTGTGATTGCGTTTACTAACGTTATCTCCTGCTCATCGGTTTACGACCACAACTCTATCACTAAAGGTCTTTGTTGTCAATGAAACGCTTGCAACTTGGGACTATACTTTATGAGAATTTGTTGTATAATAGGGAATCGAGGAGGCAAGAAGATATGGTGAGAATTTATACTGCCCCAAGCTGTGCATCTTGTCGTAAGGTCAAAGCATGGCTTAAAGAACACAATATTCCATATGTTGAAAAAAATATCTTCTCGGTCTTATTACGTGAAGATGAATTAAAGGAATTGTTGGAGCGTTCAGAAAATGGTACGGATGATATTATTTCCAAGCGTTCTAAAATTATTAAAGAGGGGAATATTGATATTGATGAGATGAGTGTAAGTGAGCTGATTCATTTTATTCAAAACAATCCATCAGTATTAAAACGTCCAATCCTCATTGATGAAAGAAGATTCCAGGTTGGCTATAATGCCGAAGAAATACGTGCCTTTATTCCTCGTGAATTACGTAACTTAGCAGAATGTACACAAACTGACTTCTGTCCACAGTTTACGGATCTCAAGATGGAATATGACCGTGATCACAAGAATGCATAAAATAGGTCCTTATAAAGGGCCTATTTTTTGTTGAGCGAAGAAATTGCACGTGTCAGCTTGCTTTGACAATTTTGTGTATATTGCAGCTTGTGTTTTTCAAGCAATGAGGCAAATGTCTTTTTGCCTTCTTCAAGATCACTTAGCTCAAATTCCATTTCATAATCTTCTTGATCATTATAATAATTGGCATCTAATGAAAGCATACCACCTTCTAGTGGTATATCATGACGAACAGTCTTTAAGCGACAAAGAATCGTTATTTCAGATAAATTAATATCCATATCTTTCAACATCTTTGTGATCTCATTGTCCTTCATGCCGCCCTCTAAAAAGAAGCGGGCATCATCCTTCGTTAAGGCAAGATTATATTCTTTGCGCCCAGTGCCTTCAGCCTTTGTCTTCACTGTCATCTCGTAGCTACTTTCTTTTTCACGAATACGCAAGGCAATACGTTTTGCTTGTAATGCATCAGAAGTAAAATACGTATTGGTCTGGGTATAGACGTGGGCTAGATGATCATAATAATGGGCAAGATTGTCAAATTGTTCACGGGATAATAAGATCTTATACTCGATTTCTAAATTTTCTTCCATAGTCCTCCTCCTTGCCTTATTATATCGCAAGATGGCGTCTTGAAGAAGTAGGATGAAATAGTTTATAATATTACAAGTAGGTGATAATATGCAACGCTATGCAATTGTAGAAAGAGGCGATGAAGCCTCTGCAAGATTAAGCAAGAAACTGAGAAAAGATTTAGATGCTTTTTTGACATATGATGAGGTTCATCCTGAATTGGTCATTTCAGTAGGTGGGGATGGCACAATGCTGAGAAGTGTCCATGACTATATCGATCAGCTTGAAGAGGTGGCTTTTGTTGGCATTCACACTGGGACACTTGGCTTTTTTACGGATTATACGATTGATGAAGCTAACTTGCTTGTCTATGACATTAAGGATAAGGCATTAACGGTGGAAAAGCGCAGTATGATTGAAATAGAATTTAATGAACAAAAATTCTATGCCTTAAATGAAATGCGACTTGAGAACTCCATTCATTCCCAAGTCATTGATGTTTTCATTAATGGTGAACATCTTGAGACCTTTAGAGGCAATGGTCTCTGTATCTCGACACCATCAGGTTCTACGGCATACAATAAATCCATCCATGGCGCGATCATGGCACCTGGTCCAGAACTTATGCAGATCAGTGAAATAGCCGGCATTAATCATAATGCCTATCGTTCGCTTGGCTCTTCGCTCATTCTTAATGACAGCCAACATGTACGCCTAGAAACACAAAATTATCATAATGCGGTCTTATGTATCGATTTGGATGCCTTTCATCTTGAAGAGAATGTGACAATTGATGTCTCAATGAGTAAGAAATATGCCCGCTTCGCATCCTATCGTCAGGTCTCATTTATTGATAGGCTAAAGAAGGCTTTCTTATAATGCAGCTCGATTTTATCGCTAACAAAGAAGATGCCAATAACCGCCTTGACCTCTTCTTTTTAAAACGTGGCATATCGAAAAAGCTTCTCAAAGATTCTAAGTATTATGGCCTTTTATTAGTCAATGGAGTGCGTAAAACAGTACGCTATATAGTCGAAGAGGGTGATGCCATCAGCATTGTCTTCCCTCAGGAAGAAAGCAATATTGTTCCTATCGATATGCCTTTAGATATTGTCTATGAAGATGATTATCTGATGATTATCAATAAGCCAGCTCATATCGCCTGCATACCTAATCGTAAATATTATACAACATCACTCGCGAATGGGATTCAGTATTATTTTAACCAAAAAGGTATTCCGTCCACTGTTCATATGGTTAACCGTCTTGATAAAGAAACCCAGGGCTATATGATGATTGCGAAATATCGTTATATTCATGATTGCTTTGCCCGTGACATCAAAGCTGTGAAGCGTGTTTATCATGCTTTGGTAGAAGGCAATCCTGGCTCAGGTACTGTTAATAAGCCAATAGGCCATGCCCAAGGTCATGCCACAAAGCGCGTTATTGATGAAAATGGTGCTTATGCGATTACGCATTATCGCACAATTGCGACTTTTGAAAAGACAAGTCTTGTTGAATGCACGCTAGAGACAGGTCGTACTCATCAGATTCGTATTCATATGGCCTCACTCGGACATCCTTTAGTAGGTGACCCGCTTTATAATGAAAAGAGTACAGGAGAGTTTTATCTTGATAGCGTAGCGATTCGTTTTGAACATCCAATGACACATCAATATATGTCTTTCTATAAGGAAGACGCAAGAAGATAAATGATGGCCAGATGAAGTGGATAGTAGAGATAGAAGAAATAGGGAAGAGGGTGGCCTTTTCCCTTTTTGTGATTATAGAAGGCAAGAGGGATGATGGAAAGAAGGCTAAAGTATTGCAGTGGAGTCATTGTGATACTCATAACAAGACAGCCAACAAGCACACCTACTAAGCGCCATTTCTCTGGTAAATAATAAACCATCACAACAAGAATGATTCCGCCAATCCCATAATCAATCTTATAATCTGTCGAGGTGATTTTTGGCAATATACTAACCAAAAAGAAGACAAGCAGTACGGATAAGATGGAAAGAAGTAAATGCTTGTTTTTAATGCTGTAGTCAATACTCATGATAAGAAGTATGGAAAGAGAAAAGGAAATCAGAATGCTCATATAGAGCGAATGGGTTGTTATATACATGACAATCTGGCATAGGATGGCAAGAATGCTGACACGCAAGAAATAATGCATCCGATTATGTGTATAACGACACCCTTCGGCAATCATATAGGCAAAGATGGGAAAAGAGAGCCGGCCAATGATACGAAAAGGCGTATAGTCGTTTAAGAGTAATAAACCAATATGATCAATTGTCATGGTGAAGAGAGCAAGATATTTAAGTGTCGTTGCGGATAACTTTTGCATAAAATCTCCTAAAAAAGCTGTAACACGAAGTTACAGCTAGTATTTCTTATGGGAATTGTCAAGTAGTTTATTCTGATAATCAATATCAAGCAGGATTCCCCCGGCAAACATGTAGGACCAAAGTGAAGATCCACCATAGCTGAGCATTGGCAAGGTGATACCGGTAATTGGTAATAAGCCAAGAATCATGCCAATATTCCATACTTGCTGGAACAAGAGACAACCAACAATACCCATCGTGAAGTATTTGTCACGGCCATTCGTACTATGAAGGCCAATGCGTAAAACACAGATATCAAAGAAAGCAATGGCAGCAATCGTAATAAGGGCACCGAAGTAGCCAAAACTACTTGCGATAACCGCAAAGATAAAGTCTGTCTGACCTTCAGGGAAGGTTTTGACGAAGTTTCTAAAACCATGGCCAAAAAAGCCAGCAGTACCATAGGAGAGCTGTGAGAACCAGAGCTGCATCCCTTGATTGGCTGTTGTGCCTTCGGGATCGAGCCAGCCATAGACACGGCTTAGTGTATGACCTTTAATGATTTTTGTAAAAATGCCATTCTGGAAGACAAATAAGTAGACGAGTAAGCCAATACCTAAAATTGCCAGAGTAAAGATCACAACAAACCAGCGTTTATTCACACCACTAGAAATAATGACAAAAAAGGCAGCAAAGGCAAAGATCAACATAACCCCGGAGTCATTTTGCATCAGCATGAGGATGGCTGGAGGAATGAAAATCTTTAAGACTTTTAAGAAATAGCGAATATCGCTTTCGATAGTTGGAATAAGGACTTCTTCATTGTGTTCCTGCGTCATCTTTGCGAGGGCAATGACCATGATGATTTTCATAAATTCTGAAGGCTGGAAGGAAAATCCAGGAATACGGAACCATGAAGTTGCCCCGTTGATATGAGGAACGATGGCTGTTGGCAAAACACTGATGCCTGTACGGATATAGACCTGATGATCAACACCAAGAAGGACAAGCAAGAAGATAAAAAGCCAATAAAGAATCTTAATATGTTTGTAGAAAGTATCTTTGCCAATACGATAAACGACAAAAAGTAAAATAAAGCCAAGAAAATAGTAAAATGCCTGTGACATCCATAAACGATAGGGATTGGCCACATTATTCATAATTGGAGCAGCCGAGGCAATGCCTAAACAGCTGATGATACCAAGAATGAGTATAGCGTCAAAAAGTGGGTACTTTCTGAAGTATTCTTCAATTGTTTTCAAAAGTGCACCTCATTTCTTTTGTTTGAATTTGATTTCGACTATAGTATACTATAATTTGAAAAATCTTCAATTATTAAGGGAGGCAATTAGCAGTATGGAAAGCTATCAAATTGCGATCATCGCAGCCGTTGTTGTACTAGCTGTCGTATTATTCTTTGTATTTAAAAACAGAAAGAAAAAAGATGAATCACCAGTCGATCTCGATGCGTTGTTTGAAGCACTTGGCGGTCAAGATAATGTTGTCAGTGTTGAGGCCAATGGCTCAAAGGTGAAAGTGGTTTTAAAAGACAATAATGTTGTGAATGCAGAAGCATTAAAGGGACTTGGTGCGACTGGTGTTGTATCGACAAGCAAGGCAACACAAATTATTTTTGGAAAAGTTTCTGAAGATATTGTGAAATACATGAAAAATCGATTATAATTGATTATTTCAATGAAATTTTGAAAGTGTTTACAAGACGTGAAAAAACTCACGTCTTTTTTTAACGCAAATCAGTTTACAAGCCTATTTTTCCATGTTAGGATAGGTTCGTTCAACATAGAAAGCTTTGGTCGAGCTTTCTAATGTAAGGGCTTTAAAACAATAAGGAGGACTCTATTCAATGAGTAATAAAGAAGTTTTTGAAGAGGCTTGGAGTGGCTTTAACGGTAGACTTTGGAAGGATGAAGTCAATACACGTGAATTCATTCAGGATAACTATACTGAATATACAGGTGATGAATCTTTCTTAGCTGAACCAACAGAAGCTACGAATAAATTATGGGGTAGATTACAGCAGTTACAAAAAGAAGAACGTGCTAAGGGTGGCGTTCTTGATATGGAAACAGAAGTTGTTTCTGGTTTAATTGCTTATGGTCCAGGTTATATCGACGAATCTATGAAAGATTTAGAAAAAGTCGTTGGTTTACAAACTGATAAACCATTAAAGAGAGCATTCATGCCTTATGGTGGTATCCGTATGGCTGAACAGGCTTGTACAACATATGGTTATCAGCCATCAGAAAAATTACATGAAATCTTCACAAAATATCATAAGACACATAACCAGGCAGTCTTTGATGTTTATACACCTGAAATGAAGTTAGCTCGTCATTCAAAGGTTGTGACTGGTTTACCAGACACTTATGGCCGTGGTCGTATCGTTGGTGACTATCGTCGTGTGGCTTTATATGGTATTGATTTCTTAGTTGCAGAAAAAGAAAAAGACTTCGCTAACTGTGGTGGCGGAGAAATGACAGATGATGTCATCAAGTTAAGAGAAGAAATTGCTGAACAGATCAGAGCATTAAAGGGCATGAAGGAAATGGCAGCTGTTTATGGCTATGATATTTCTAATCCAGCTAGAAATGCACATGAAGCTGTACAGTGGTTATACTTTGGCTATCTAGCAGCTATCAAGACTCAGAATGGTGCTGCTATGTCAGTGGGTAGAATTTCTACTTTCTTAGATATCTATATTGAAAGAGACTTATTAGAAGGCAGAATTACTGAAGCTGAAGCTCAGGAATTAATTGACCATTTAGTTATGAAATTCAGAATGGTTAAATTCGCTCGTATCCCTTCATACAACGAATTATTCTCAGGTGACCCAGTATGGGCTACTCTTGAAGTTGCTGGTATGGGCATGGATGGCCGTTCTATGGTTACAAAGAATGACTACCGTTTCTTACATACATTAGAAAACATGGGTCCTTCTCCAGAACCTAACTTAACAGTTCTTTATACTGTTTCATTACCAACTAACTTTAGAAGATATGCTTCAAAGATTTCTATCAACACTTCATCAATTCAGTATGAAAATGATGATGTCATGAGACCAATCTGGGGCGATGACTACTCAATTTGCTGCTGCGTATCAGCTACACAGACTGGTAAAGAAATGCAGTTCTTCGGTGCTCGTGCAAACTTAGCAAAGTGCTTAACTTATGCCATCAATGGTGGTATCGATGAAAAGAACCATATGCAGGTAGGTCCTAAATATCAGCCAATCACTTCAGAATATTTAGATTATGATGAAGTTATGGAAAAATATAATGACATGATGGAATGGTTAGCAGGCCTTTATGTCAATACATTAAATGCTATCCAGTACATGCATGATAAGTATTATTATGAAGCAGCTGAAATGGCTTTAATCGATACTGATGTAAGACGTACATTCGCAACTGGTATTGCTGGCTTCTCACATGTTGTTGACTCACTTTCAGCAATCAAGTATGCCAAAGTTAAGACAATCAGAGATGAAAATGGCTTAGTTGTTGACTATGAAGTAGAAGGCGACTTCCCAAGATATGGTAATGATGATGACAGAGCAGATGATATCGCTGTTTGGTTATTAAAGGAATTCTTAAATAAAGTTAAGAAACATCATACATATAGAAATTCAGAACCAACAACTTCAATCTTAACAATCACATCTAACGTTGTATATGGTAAGGCAACAGGTTCATTACCAGATGGACGTAAAGCAGGTGAACCATTATCACCAGGCGCAAACCCAGCATATGGTGCTGAAAAGAATGGCTTATTAGCTTCTCTTAACTCAGTTGCTAAATTACCATATGAATATGCATTGGATGGTATTTCAAATACACAGACAATCAACCCTTCAGCTTTAGGTAATGATTTTGAAGAAAGAAACTTCAAGCTTGTCTCTGTTCTTGATGGTTATTTCAACCAGGGTGCACATCACTTAAATGTGAATGTCTTTGGCACTGATAAGTTAATCGATGCAATGGAACATCCTGAAAAAGAAGAATATGCAAACTTCACAATCCGTGTATCTGGCTATGCTGTTAAGTTCATTGACTTAACAAGAGAACAGCAATTAGATGTTATTGCTAGAACTTGCCACGATCATTTATAGGATTTAAAAGCTCCTAGTGCTTACTAGGAGTTTTTTATTGATAATTTGTTTTAAATCCCTATATAGGGATTTAAAAAGCCTGTCTTTCAAACGCCTTTTGTCTTTTGCGTTAGAATATAGCTGAGGTGAAAAGTGTATGAAAGATTATTATATGCATATCATGATTGAGAAGGGAAAGGTATGTCTAAAATATCGTTATCACTATCATGAGATTTATACAATGATGATAGCTTTAATGGAGATAATTGAAAAAGATGAAGGTATGAAGGATTATTTTCGTGAATGTCTTAAGACAATTGATGACTTCCAGATGTGGTATGCCCTTGATCAAGGGACAACAGTCAAGACATATCGGCAATGTTTCATGAAGCTTATGAAGCATAAAGATAATGCTTATTTATCGCTTAGTTATCACGATAACCATACGACCATAGAAGGAGAGTGCTGCCGGTATGATTTTGTTCTGCTCACTTCTTTATTGTTGATTCATATTGGCGTGAGAGATAATGAACTGATGAATGCCTTGCTTCGTGATGGGTATATGCTGATGGAAGTAGATGTTGATGTACATTATTCGCATATTGCCCTTAAGAAAAATAAGGAGGTTATGCCTTTATCTTGATCTTGTCTTTTGATAAAATAATGGAGCGAGGTGTAATAAATGAAAGGTAAAATACATTCAATCGAATCCTTTGGGGCGGCAGATGGACCAGGTATCCGTTTTGTGATATTCTTCCATGGCTGTCCTTTTAGATGCCAGTTCTGTCATAACCCTGATACGTGGGGAAGTATGAAATATGAAGAAAAGAGAGCTGATGAATTATTAAATCAAGCCTTGAGATATAAAACATATTGGGGATCTGATGGTGGCATTACTGTTTCTGGTGGTGAACCATTGATGCAGATTGATTTCTTGCTAGAACTTTTTAAAAAGGCTAAGGCTAAAGGTGTTGGCACATGCATTGATACTTCTGGTGCTTGTTTTACAAACCAGGGTGAATATTTTGAAAAGTTTAAGGAATTGATGAACTATACGGATCTTCTGCTAGTTGACATCAAAGAAATCAATGATACACGTCATCAGGTCATCACAGGTCAGAGCAATAAGAATGTCCTGAAGATGCTTGAATATCTTAAAACAATAGGTAAGGATGTCTGGATCAGACATGTTTTAGTGCCTGAAAGAAGTGATTATGACGAGGACCTGGAACAGCTGGATGCTTATATTCAGTCACTTGGGGATATTGTCAAACGTGTGCAGGTGCTCCCATATCATACAATGGGACGTTATAAATGGCAGGAACTGCATTTAGATTATCCTCTTGAAGGTATTGATCCACCTACAAAGGAACGCGTAGATCATGCCAATGAAGTATTGCATACTTCAGATTATCGCGGTTATATGAAATAAATATGGGAGATGCTTTCAAGCGTCTCCTTTTTCTTTTTCTTAAGAAAAATATGATTTTCAATATTCTTAAAAATACAAATATATGCGTTTACAATTCTAATTAGAAGAAAAATAAATTCAGATAATGTACATATAAAAATATTATGATATAATCAATAATAAGATATATAAAACAGGAGGATACTATGGATCATAATTTATTGAAGCTGGGTATTTATAATGATACAGGAAAGGTTCACTACAATTTAGGACCTGCAGCACTCGTAGAAGAAGCATTAAAACGAGGAGAAGGCGTTTTAACAGATACAGGAGCCCTCTCCATTAAAACAGGTAAATATACAGGTCGTTCACCTGATGATAAATTTATTGTCGATACACCTGATGTTCATGATGATATTGCCTGGGGTGATGTCAATCGTCCAATGAGTGAAAAGGACTATACAGCTCTTAAAGAGAAAATTATGACTTATCTAGGCGATAAGGAGCTTTATGTTTTCCAGGGCTTAGCCGGAGCTGATCAGAAGTATACAAGAAAGTTTATGGTGGTCAATGAACGTGCTTGTCAGAACCTCTTTATTCATCAATTACTGATACGTCCAAGCGAAGAAGAACTTGCTGATTATGGTGAACAGGATTTCACAATCCTCGTAGCGCCAGGTTTCCGTTGTGTTCCTGAGCGTGATAATACGCACTCTGAAGCAGCGATTGTTGTAAATTTCAGTGATCATATGGTATTGATTGCTGGTACTGAATATAGTGGTGAAATCAAGAAGTCAGTCTTTACAGTTATGAACTATGTGATGCCTATTGAAGAAAATGTATTACCAATGCATTGTTCTGCCAATATGAATCCAGAAACAAGAGGAACAGCTGTATTCTTTGGTTTATCTGGCACAGGTAAAACAACGCTTTCAGCAGATCCGAATAGATTATTAATCGGTGATGATGAACATGGCTGGAGTGATAATCATATCTTTAACTTTGAAGGTGGATGCTATGCAAAATGTATTAACCTAACACAGGATGGAGAACCATATATTTATAACGCTATTAAGTTTGGCAGCGAAGTAGAGAATGTGGTGATTGATCCAGTTACACGTATTCCTGATTACTTTGATGGGACATTGACATTGAATACACGTGTTGCTTATCCACTTGAATATATTGATAATGCCATTATTCCATCAGTTGGTATCTCACCTGATGTTGTCATCTTCTTAACAGCTGATGCTTTTGGTGTTTTGCCACCAATTTCTAAACTAGATAAAAACAGTGCCATGTATCACTTTGTAACTGGCTTTACAAGCAAAGTTGCCGGTACTGAGCGCGGCATTACAGAACCACAGCCAACATTCTCAACATTATTTGGTGAACCATTTATGCCTTTATCACCAGATGTTTATGCAAGAATGCTAGGTGAAAAGATTAAAAAGCAGCATGTTCGTGTTTATTTGATTAACACGGGCTGGACAGGAGGTCCATATGGTGTTGGTCATCGTATGAGCTTGCAGTATACACGAGCAATGGTGACAAGTGCACTTAATGGTGATATTGAAAAAGCACGGATGCGTCATGACAAGCGTTTCAACCTTCTTGTACCACAAGAATGTCCTGAAGTGCCTCATCATATCATGAATCCACGTTCAACATGGTCAGATCGTCTTGCCTATGATAAACAGGCTGATAAGCTCGCAAAAATGTTTGAAGATAATTTCAATGCGAAATATCCTCATATGTCAGATGAAATTAAAAATGCTGGACCACATCCATTAAATCAATAGTTTTAAAGACCACAAATGTGGTCTTTTTTAATAGGATAGGGAAGATGATATGGATGAATGAGAAAGCAAAATCATGCTAAGAGAAAAATGTTTCAAATAAGTCATTCTTGAATATCTCAGCATCTAAAGTGGCGAGGATGGTCGGATTATTATATGTCTTTAAGCATTTACTTTTCCCTTGCTTATAAAATGCTTAGAAGGATAATATCTTATATCGGCAATGCCTGCATGCGGATCTTTGCATCGTCGATATTCACCAACGGATCCATTTATAATAGGATGTCTTGGATATGCCAGCTAATCGACTTAGTTACTCGTTCATCATTGCTTGTTTTTGAATCGATTCATAAATCATTATTCTTCATCTTATGCTGCAATCTGGCTAAGCAGTCTTTGGTGCTTTCTCTATCACCACCACTTTGATTCGTCGAGTTTTTTAAGAACCTGACCTCTATTTCTTTTCGTCTCAATTCTTCCTTCAATCGTTTGTTTTCTCTTTCTATTTTTCCTTGTCAGTAAGATTTTCTTCTTTTTTGCAATGGCCGCGGTTGTCGTTCAGGCCATCTGTTCCCTGTCTGTCATATTTGCGTACCCATGAATAGACCTGAGAATAGCTGCAGCCATATTTTACGGCTGTTTCTTTATAATTGCGATCATGATCGATACAGTACTAAACGATTTCCATGCGTTCTTCTTTCGTTGTTTTCTTTCTTTCTGCCATATTGAGATAATTTCTCTGTGCTCTATCGTTATTATACTGCTTGATTTATTGAATGATGACTGATTTACTGGAAATATTGTATTCTGTTGTAAGGACGTTTTGTGAAACCCCATTTTGTACAATGCTCTTTAAATGCTTTTGAGTAAGATGAATTTCTTTCTTTAGAACTGAGAGTTTCTGGCCCATCAGCTTTATAGAGATTTGACCATTGACATATTCTATCGTCACTATGTTTCCCTGTATCTAATTTAAATGCTTGATCAGCTACTGATTGATAATCTCATACAGCTTTCATTTTTTTAGTCATATGTATTTAGTTTTTTGTTCCATAATAAAATCCCCTAAAAGCAGAGCAGTACATTTTGTGTATTTATACTGTCTACCTTTAGGAGATCATATTAACTAAACATCCATGCTTTCTTTTTTCAGTTGTCTTCTTTCTAAATATGGCAGGAAGCTTTCGCGATAAACGAATGTGACGATAGCGGCAACTGGAATAGCAAGCAAGATGCCAATAACGCCAAACATACGTCCACCAACAACGATAAATACTAAAATCCAGACTGAAGGAACATCAAAGGCTCCACCAAAGAGCTTTGGCTTAATGACATAACCATCACACAGCTGTAAGAAAAGAGTGAAAATAATGAACCATAATGCATCAAGTGGATTGATCAATACAAGTAAGAATGCCCCAATAAATCCGCCGACAAATGGACCAAAAGTTGGAGCAAGATTTGTCACACCGACAACAACAGAAACCAGGGCTACAAATGGCATACGCATAATGCTCATGAAGATGAAGTTTGCAATTCCAATTAATAACCCATCAAGCAAGTCAGTAATCACAAACTTAATCAAGATGCGATTGCAACGTACCCAGAATGCACGTCCTATCTGGTAGCGCTGCTTGCCTAGAATAGCTCTTAATAAGCGTCCTAGACCGTGCTGTAAATGCTTGGCATCCACTAAGAAGTAAATGGCTATAATGAAGGAAATGATAAAGTTAATAAAGCCGATACCTAAATTAATCGCATTCTTGACAATATCTCCAATGCCATTGAAATTCTCTGGCAAGAGTGAGCTGATCGATTGCAAGATGTTACCAGAAGCATGTGTAAGACCACTGATATCAATATTATTCTGCTTCGCAAACTGCGTTAATTCCTTTAATGAATGCTGCAGAGTATAACTGTAATTTGAGAAGTTATTGACCAGGTTGATTATGCTTTCAATAATCGGTGGTACAAGTGCAACAAGTAAGATGATGAAGGCAATAATCACAATCACAATCGCTGTCACCACAGCCAGGACATGTTTATGCTTGATATTCAAGTTCTTGTAGACTTTCTCTTCAAAGACCTGTACAAGCGGATCAATCAGATAAGCAATAACAAGCCCGATTAGCACAGGGGAAAGAAATTTAAAGAGTTTACCAAGTCCAACAAATAATAAATGAATATGACTGATACATAGGTAGAACAGCAAGGCAGCAGAAAGGCCTAAGGCGATTTGAACCCATTTTTTTTCCAATATTTCTTTTTTTATTTTCATGCGATCACCTCGTAAGGGACATTATATCATAATCAAAAATAAAGAGAAATATAGGGATAAAGTTTAGGCTATAGGCATAGGCTATAGTTATATATAGAAAAGAGGGTAAATAAGTAAAAAGTATTGATATAATGGGATAAAATTCTATAAACTATGTCTATAGACAAATTATTTGCGTTGACTTTAAAAAGAAAAAGATTATCATATAAGCATATCTAAGAGGTAGGGAATTACGAGGGGGTGAATATATGAAACGAATGCGAATGCCCGTTGGGGGCTTACTCAAAACAAATATTTATAAAGAAACATATATTCATTTAAAAAGGGGACAGAAATTATGAAAACAAGACATTTATTTAAATTAGTAGGAACAGCAACACTCGCATTATTATTAGCAGGATGTGGATCATCAAAGAGTGATGACAAGACGATTACAGTTGCTGCATCACCAACACCACATGCGCAGATCTTAAAGGTAGCTGGTGAAGAATTAAAGAAAGACGGCTATACTTTAAAGGTGAAGGAATTTACAGATTACGTACAGCCTAATATTGTTGTCGATGAAGGCAAGTATGATGCCAACTACTTCCAGCATACACCATATCTTGATAACTTTAATAAAGAAAAGAATACAAAGCTTGTTTCTGTAGGTAAGATTCATTATGAACCATTTGGTATTTATGCTGGCACGAAGAAATCACTCAATGACTTAAAAGATGGTGATGAAATTGCCGTACCTAATGATGCTACAAACGAAGCAAGAGCATTATTACTTTTAGCTGATAATGGTGTCATCACTTTAAAGGATAATAAAGATATCAAAGCAACAGTTAAAGATATTACTTCTAATCCAAAGAATCTTAAGTTCAAAGAACTTGAAGCAGCACAGGTTTCAAGAGCTAGACCAGATGTAGCATTAGTCGTATTGAATGGTAACTATGCATTGGATGCTGGTCTTGATGTTAAGAAAGATGCAATCGCATTTGAAAAGTCTGACTCAACTGCAGCAAGTACATATGCGAACATCATCGCTGTTAAGAAAGGCAATGAAAAGACTGCCAAGACAAAAGCATTAGTAAAAGCATTAAAGTCAGCTAAGGTTCAGAAATATATCAATGATACATTCAAAGGTGCTGTTGTACCTTATACAGAATAATTGGCTAAGAAACTGAAATCATGAAGATTTCAGTTTTTTATTGATGATGATTTGTCAAATTAAGTGCAACACCTAGAATGAGTTACCCAGTAATTCTTCTTTAGGTGTTTTATATTTTATGCATTTACGTGGCCTGTTATTCAGTAAATTCAGATTCTTTTTCAGTTCCTCCGGGTCCACTTCAAATAGATCCATCCCTTTAGGATAAAACTCCCGCAGTAATCCGTTCGTATTCTCATTGGTTCCTTTTTGCCAGGCACAGTAGGGATCACAGAAATAGGTTTTGCACCCTAATGCTGCTTCGATCTTTTCATACTCCGCGAATTCCTTTCCTCTATCGAAGGTTATCGTTTTTACCAGTTCCGATGGAAGCTTTCCGAGAGCTTCTATGATTGCCGGTGTTACATTC
>NZ_JNKU01000054.1 GCF_000702165.1 Sharpea azabuensis DSM 18934 | reverse complement strand
TTTCTCATGGAATGGTATCCAAAAATTATATTGATGAACATCATCTTGAACAGGACTACAGGATCGACTCTATTGGTTCCTCTATTTGAATATAGCGGATCACAGATATCATAGATAAAACTCCAGTCTACATATCTATCAAGTTTTCTTACCAGGTGGTCCTCTGGGACCAGGTCATCAAGCAGTGCACAGATCATGTACTGTTGCTTCTGTTCAGTCTTATTCTTAGCCATGCCACATCAGCTCCTTCATGCATATATTATACCATATATGAAGTATCATCTTGATATTTCTATTCTCCATACAAAAAAAGACTGTCCACAATCATTTGATTGTCAACAGTCTGTAAGGGATTTTCTAAGAAAATCTCTTTTTATTTGGATATTTAGTAAAATCATAATTTTAAGTTGAATTTTTAAACTTAATCATATATCCTAATAACAACCATTATAGAGGAGGATTCCAAATGATAAAAGTTGCTAAGTTTGGTGGTTCATCACTTGCTGATGCAGAACATTTTAGAAAAGTGAAAGCCATCATTACAGCTGATCCTGATCGTCACTATGTTGTTGATTCAGCACCAGGTAAAAGATATAAAGAAGATACAAAAGTCACAGACTTGCTTATTTTAGCCTATAGTAATCGTCATGATGCGAAAGCGTTTGATAAGGTCTTCAAGAAAATTGAAAATCGTTTTAATGAAATTATCGTTGATCTAGAACTTGATTTCTCGCTTGATGAAGAATTTAAGAAGATTCGTGAGGATTTTCCAAAAGATCCTGGTATTGATTATGCAGTTTCTAGAGGTGAGTATCTCAACGGCTTACTCTTAGCACATTATCTTGGTTTTGATTTTATTGATCCAACTGATGTTATTAGAATTGATGCCCATGGCAACTATGATAGCTATCGTACTGATCCTTTATTAAGAAATGCCTTAAGCAGTCATGAGTACGCTGTTATTCCAGGCTTCTATGGCTATAAGAATGACCATTCCCACACCATTCAGGCTTTTAGTCGCGGGGGCAGTGATGTCACGGGTTCAATTGTCGCTAAGTGTGGACATGCCAACCTGTATGAAAACTGGACGGATGTCAATGGTTTCTTGGTGACTGATCCACGAATTGTTGATGATCCTGAATCTATTCGTATCATTACCTATAAAGAATTACGCGAATTATCTTATATGGGCGCATCCGTTCTTCATGAAAATTCTATTTTCCCAGTACGCTCACAGGGCATTCCTATTAATATCAAGAATACCAATGATCCAAGTGATCCAGGGACATTAATTGTTGAAACAACAGCCCACAAGCCAGAACATGTCATTACAGGCATTGCAGGAAAGAAAGGCTTTGCGACAGTCACAATTGAAAAGGATATGATGAATGCTGAGATTGGCTTTGGCCGCAAGGTACTCCAGGTCTTTGAAGAAGAAGGGCTCTCATTTGAACATATGCCTTCAGGTATTGATACAATGACTATCGTTGTTGATCAAAATGAATTTATTAAACATGAACAATCGATTTTAGCTGGTTTACATCGTGCTGTTGATCCAGACCATATTGAACTTGAAAGCGACATTGGCTTAATTGCCGTTGTGGGTCGTGGCATGAAGGATGGTCATGGGAATGCCGCAAGAATCTTCAAGGCACTTGCTGATGCCAATATCAATGTCAAGATGATTGATCAGGGATCATCTGAATTGAATATTATCATTGGTGTAAGAAATCACTATTTCGATCGTGCTATTAAAGCTATTTATGAAGAATTTATTTTAAAGGAAGACGAATAGTCTTCTTTTTTTATACCCTTAGGGGGTATTATTTCTTGACAAACATGAGGGGGGAGATTATGATAATTATGCAATCCCCCATAGGGGGTGTAGGAGGTATATCACATGAAAGAAAAGTTTGATGTCATGGGTATGACATGCGCATCATGTCAAGCTCATGTCGATAAAAGTGTACGCAAGGTTGATGGTGTAAAAGATTGCAATGTCAACTTGTTAAGTGAAAATATGGAAGTTGAGTTTGATGAGACGAAGACAAATCCTCAAGAAATCATCGCTGCAGTTCAAAAAGGTGGCTATGATGCCAAGCTTCAAAAGGAGACAACACAGGAGAATACCATTGTTTCCACAAATAAACGTAAGGATGAAGACTTGAAAAAACGTAAGCAGGACTTAATTGCCTCATTCATCTTTACTGTGCCTCTTTTCTATTTATCAATGGGTTCGATGATGAACTGGCCAGGTATCCCATCGATTTTCTTAGGCCATCAGAATATGATGATCTTTGCCTTGACGGAATTATTGCTTTGTTTGCCAGTGTTATTCATTAATGGTCATTATTTCAAGGGGGGCTTCAAGTCACTCTTCCATTTAGCACCTAATATGGATTCCTTGATTGCCATTGGTTCAGGGGCATCGGTTGTCTATTCGCTTTATGCGATGTATATGATGGCCTTCTATATGGGAAGAGGACAGCTTGATTTAGCCCACAACTTCCATATGGATCTCTATTTTGAATCAGCAGCCATGATTGTCACGCTGATTTCCTTAGGTAAGTACTTTGAAGCAAGAAGCAAGAAACGTACCAGTGATGCTATCAATAGCTTGATGGAATTAGCGCCTGATCAGGCAACAGTGCTTGAAGATGGTGTAGAAAAAACTATTGGCATTAATGATATTCAGATTGGTGATCTTGTAGTTGTGAAATCGGGTGAAAGTATTGCTGTTGATGGCAAGATTGTTGAAGGTAGTACAAGTGTTGATGAATCCATGATTACTGGTGAATCTATTCCTGTTGATAAGACTGTTGGTGACTTGGTGATTGGTTCAACAACGAATCAGAATGGTCGTATTGTTGTTGAGACTATGAAAACCAATGCCCAGTCCACACTTTCTCAGATTATTGCCCTGGTTGAAGAAGCAGGTAATTCCAAAGCCCCAATTGCTAGATTAGCTGATGTTATTTCAGGTTATTTTGTACCAGTAGTTATTGGTATTGCGATTGTGACATTGTTGGCATGGCTTGTTTTAGGCGAGTCCTTCCATTTTGCTTTGACAATGGCAATTTCCGTACTTGTCATTAGTTGTCCTTGTGCTTTGGGTCTAGCAACACCAACGGCTATTATGGTGGGTACGGGTAGAGCGGCTAAAATGGGCTTACTCATCAAGAATGCAGAAGCTTTAGAAACTGCTAGCAAGATTAATATGATGGTCTTCGATAAAACAGGAACACTGACTAGAGGAACACCTGAAGTCACTGATACCAAGTTTAAAAATGAAGAAGACAAAGCTTATGCCATCTCTCTTGAAGCGATGAGCTCCCATCCTCTTGCCAAAGCGATTGTGAATACTCAAGATATTGCCTTAAAGAATGTTACAAGCTATGAAGAAATTGCCGGTGAAGGTATTAAAGGAATTGTGGACAATAAGCATGTTTTAGCGGGCAATAAGAAAATGATGGATCATTTTCATGTGGTTGTTGAGAATGATGTTGATTATGCCAGTGCTGGTAAGACACCACTTTATTATGCAATTGATGGTCAGTATGTTGGGGTGATGGCTTTACAGGATGAAATCAAGCCAGGTGCCAAAGAACTTATTTCTGACTTACATCAAAGAGGCATCAAGACAATGATGTTAACAGGCGATAATGAAAGAACTGCGAAAGCAATTGCCGGAGAGCTTAATATGGATTATCGTGCTGAAGTCTTACCGCAGGATAAAGAACGTATCGTTCATGAATTACAGGATGAAGGCTATAAAGTTGGTATGATTGGCGATGGTATCAATGATGCACCAGCCTTGACAAGAGCGGATGTAGGTGTTTCCTTTACAAGTGGTCTTGATATTGCGATTGAGTCAGCTGATTTAGTCTTGATGAAGAATGACTTACATGATCTTGTCGTTGCGTTTGATCTTTCTAAAGCAACCATCAAGAATATCAAAGAAAACTTATTCTGGGCACTTTTCTATAATGCAATTTGTATTCCCGTTGCCGCCGGACTCTTCTATCCATCATTAGGCTGGAAGCTTAGCCCAATGCTTGGTAGTTTTGCGATGAGCTTCTCATCTGTCTTTGTCGTGTCCAATGCGTTAAGATTACGTTTCTTTAAAGATGCACATCCTCATCATGAGGCTGTTGAAGACAACAACCAAAAACATGAAGCAACAAAGTTATTACAAAAGGACGTAGTACAACCTACAATCACTAAAACAAATTGTGATAAGATTGTAAAAGTAGAAGGCATGATGTGTGCAAACTGCCAGAAGCATGTCACTGAGGCCCTTAATGCGATCAAGTATGTAGAGGCAGAAGTGAATCTAGAAGCTGGTGAAGCTTATCTACAAGTCTTCAATAATGATGTCACTGATACAATGATTCAAGAAGCCGTTGAACAGGCAGGCTATAAAGTCACAGACATCATTGTCAATAAGAAGTATCAGGAAGAAGACTATAATCTTGTTGTTGAAGTGAAAGGGATGTTCTGTAAGAATTGTGAGAATCATGTCAGACAGGCATTAAATACCATTGATGGTGTGTATGCTGATGTTGCATTATTTGAAGGAAAAGCCTATATTAAATGTAGTCAAGAGGTCAGTCGAGAAGCGGTTAAAGAAGCTATTAAAAAAGCAGGTTATGAAGCTGGAGAAATTGTGGAGGTCAAAAGTATGTTTCATTTAGGTAAGAAAAAGAACGAAAAGACAATGGACATTGAAGGAATGATGTGTGAACATTGCGTTGCTAGAGTGAGTCAGGCATTAAATGATATTGATGGTGTTGATGCAACAGTTTCACTTGACAAGCATCAGGCTGATATCAAGCTTACAAGTGATGTCAGTGATGATGTATTAACACAAGCTGTTGTTGATGCAGGATATAAGGTGAAGGGGATTCATTAATGCAAGCAGATCATAAGAAGGTTGAACGCTATTTGAAGACAGCGAGAGGCCAAATAGATGGTATTTTAAGAATGATTGAAGATGATCGTTATTGTATTGATATCTCAACACAGTTAATGGCAACACAGGCTTTGCTCAATAAAGCCAATAAGGAAATCTTAGCTGAACATATGCGTCATTGTGTCAATGAAGCCTCGACTGGTGAAAACCGTGAAGAGAAGATTGAAGAAATGGTTAAGGTTATCGATAAACTCGTGAAATAGTCTCAAAGAACATTGATGCTTAAGGTATCAATGTTCTTTTGTGACAATAATGTCAAAATTGTTGCATTCTTGAGCGTTTTATAACGCGTTTTTTATATTTTGTAATATAATGGGGCTGGTGAGGTAAAAAATGGAAAAGGGAGTCATATTACAGTATTTTGAATGGTATACACCTAGCGAGCCACATTTATGGGTGGAACTCAAAGAAAATGCAAAGAAGCTTAAAGAAGCAGGCTTTAGTGCGATCTGGATGCCACCAAGCTATAAAGGTATTGCGGGAAAGAATGATGTGGGCTATGGTGCTTATGATTTATATGATTTAGGAGAATTTGATGCCAAAGGGAGCATTCCGACAAAATATGGCACGAAGGATGAACTGCTCACTTGTGTCAAAAGCTTGCATGAAGCAGGTTTGGATGTTTATAGCGATGTTGTACTTGATCATAAGATGGGAGCTGATGGCTTTGAAAAAGTCAAGGCGAGAGAAGTCGCTAATGACAAGCGTGATGAGTTTGTCAGTGATGAAGAAGAAATAGAAGTTGCCACCATCTTTAACTTCCCAGCAAGAAAAGACAAGTATTCATCATTCCATTGGAACTGGGAAGATTTTGATGGGATTGACTATGACAATAAGACCCATCGTCATGCGGATTATCTTTTTGCGAGTAAGCAATGGGATGATGAGGTTGATGATGAAAATGAGAACTATGATTACTTGATGGGAGCTGATCTGGATTTCTCTAATCCTGATGTTGTTGAGGAATGTAAGCGTTGGGGATTATGGTATCTTGAAACGGTTGGTAATGATGGTTTTCGTCTTGATGCCTTGAAGCATATCAAAGCTTCTTTCTATAAAGAATGGATTGCTGACTTGAGGCAAAAGACAAACAAAGAGTTATTTACTGTTGGGGAGTACTGGCATGGTGATGTGAATCGTTTGTTGCACTATCTTCAGTTGGTGAATTACCAGTTCTCTTTATTTGATGTGCCATTGCATTACAATTTCTATCATGCATCCCACTCAATGGGAGCTTTTGATATGCGTGATATCTTTAAGAATACTCTTGTTGCCTGTTCGCCAGCAAGAGCGGTCACTTTTGTCGATAACCATGACACCCAGCCAGCAGAAGGCTTACAGAGTTTTATTGATGACTGGTTTAAAAAACAAGCCTATGCGCTTATTCTCCTAAGGGAAGAAGGCTATCCATGTGTCTTCTATGGTGATTATTATGGTATAGCTCATAATCATATTGCTTCGAAAAGAGATATGATTGATGAGATGCTTGAAATAAGAAAAGACAGGATGGAAGGTGCCCGTCACGACTACTTCAATAACCCTGATATTATTGGCTGGACATATGAAGGCTTACATCAAAATGGCTTTGCAGTCATTATGACTAATGCAAGAGGTGGTTCTCGTCAAATGTATATGGGTGAGAGCTATCGTGGATGCCATATGAGTGATGGCAAGCATGAAGTAGTTATCAGTGATGATGGGATTGGGACATTTCTAGTTGATGATGGTGATTGTAGTATCTATGTAACTATTGAATGAAGGTAGGTATGTTTGTTAGAATAGACATATAGAAGAATGTAGGGAGTGAGACTTATGATTCGATTTCTATGTGATAGTACAAGTGATTTAACGCTTGAACTTAGAGAACGCTATAATATTACATTATTACCTTTTCATATTGCGCTTGATGAAGAGGAACGTCTTGATGGGGTTGATATAGCACCTGAAGATGTCTATCGCTTTTATGATGAAGGCAAGGGTGTGCCTAAGACAAGACCCTATACAGTTGATGAAGCCAAAGCAATCATGAAGCCTATTCTTGATCAGGGTGATGATATTCTTGCATTTTGTATTTCAAGCAAGCTTTCTCAATCAACACACATATTAAAAGAAGCAACAAGTCAGTTAAAGGCTATTGATCGTGTTGGTATTATTGATTGCGAAAATGTATCAAGTGGCATAACACTTCTTTTAATTGAAGCCACAAAGCTCATCAATAAAGGAAAGAGCAGAGAAGAGATTGAAGGTGCTGTTGCAGGATATGCTGGTCGACTTAAGACAACCTTTATTGTTGATCAATTGAAATATCTTCAACGTAATGGTTATTGCAGTTCTTTTTTGGCAATGACGAAATCCGTCTTGAATCAGCATCCTGCTATCGTTATTGAAAATGGTGAACTCAAAGCTAAAGAAAGCTATCGTGGTAAGCTAGATAAAGCGGTGATGAGCTTTATTGAAGATTTGAAGGATGACTTGTTGAAGGCAAAAAGTGATGCCATCTTCATTACTGATTCAGGCATTGATGAAGAAATACGTGAAAAAGTCATTGAAACGATTAAAAACCTTAATCATTTTGAAAAAATCTATGTGAATCAGACAGGGAGTGTTGTCTCTGCTCATTGTGGACCACAAGCACTCGGTGTCGCTTATTTGGAAGGATAATATGTATACAACAGAAATATTAGAAGATAATCATAAAAATATCATGCGCATGACTGCCGTAGTGAAAAAGATGTGTATTGGCGTCATGGAAGGACAAGAGGTTGTTGTTGATGATTTCAATGCCTTTTGTGATTTCGCAAGCTCATATGGTGATCAATATCATCATATGAAGGAAGAAAACTTTCTTTTTCCAGAAATGATTGCGAAACTGAAGGGGCATGCTGAAATGATGATTGAAAAAGGTATGCTTGTCGATCATAATCTCGGGCGTGCACATATCATGAGTTTAAGAAATGCCCTGAGTGACTATCAAAAAGATTCCTCAACATACAATAAACTGCTCATCCTGACTCAGGCCATGGGCTATGTGGATGTATTAGAATCACATATCTTAAAAGAAAACAATGTCCTTTTCTCTTATGCCAATCAAAACTTACCAGAAGCAAGTCAGACAATGCTTGATGATATGACAAAGGGTTTTGAAAAGCGCATGAGCAACCAAGGAACAATCAAGAAATATCTTGATATTTTGGAAAAACTAGAAAATAAGTATCAATAAATATTCTAAAGCTAAAAATAGTTGTCTATTTTTAGCTTTTTCATTATAATGAGAACATTATTAGGAGGTTGACGTATGGATTTGTATGGAAGACATTTTCTTACACTGAAGGATTATTCAGCGGAAGAGATTTATTATTTATTAGATTTAGCAAAAACGTTAAAGGCAAAGAAAAAAGCTGGAGAGTTTGGTCACAGCTTAGAAGGAAAGAATATCTGTCTGCTTTTTGAAAAGACATCAACACGTACACGTTGTGCTTTTGAAGTAGCCGCAAAAGATGAAGGTGCACATGTCACATTCTTATCCAATTCACAATTTGGCTATAAAGAGTCAATTGAAGATTCAGCTAAAGTACTTGGCAGAATGTTCGAGGGAATTGAATTTAGAGGCTTTGCTCAAAAGACGGTTGAAGATCTTGCAAAGTATTCAGGTGCTGTTGTCTGGAATGGTCTAACAGATGTTGATCATCCAACCCAGACATTGGCTGATTTCTTAACAATACAGGAACATCTTGATAATCCACTTAATCAAGTGAAATTTGTCTTTGTTGGTGATATTCGTAATAATGTTGCCTATGGTTTAGCTTATGGGGCTTGTAAAGTAGGTATGGATTTTGTCTTACTTGGACCTGATGAATTAGAAGTGGATCCTGAAGTGAAGGCTTATTGTGAAAAAGAAGCAGAAAAGAGCGGGGGTAAGTTTACGGTTACTTCCAATGTTGATGATGTAGCAGGTGCTGATGTCATTTATACCGATATCTGGGTATCGATGGGTGAGGACGAAAGTCTCTATGCGCCAAGAGTCAAAATGCTTTCACCATATAAAGTAACAGAAGAACTGATGGCTAAAACGGATAATGACAAAACGCTCTTCATGCATTGTTTACCAAGCTTCCATGACTTTGAAACAGAAGCGGCAAAGAGTAAAAAGGATGACGGGTTAGATATTAGAGAAGTGACGGATGAAGTCTTTAGAAGTAAGCATTCAGTAGTCTTTGATGAAGCAGAAAACAGACTACATACCATAAAAGCAGTCATGGTGGCAACACTAGGGCATCAATAGAAGAGGCAGAAATGCCTCTTTTTAAGCAAAAGAAAAACGCTCATTTGAGCGTTCACTTAAGCGGCTTTCTTTTTACGTGCTTTTAAAATCAATGTCACAATAATGACGATGACGAGCACACATGCCCAGGCAATATAGAATGTTGTCATGAGAGCTGGTGAAGCAAACCATTTTGTCTGCTTTGCGACAAAACGTAAGCCTCGTGCAATCGCATAACCTGCTGAAGCACTACTGCCAACTGCAAGTACGACTTTAAACCATGTATGGAACATTTCTGTAAATAGAATTTCTGTGACAAGCCCGCATAAAGCCATAAATACACAAATAACGAAGTACATGAAGACATCTCCTTTGCCTTTTCAATTTATCATAATTTAAGATTGACTTCAACTAGAAATACAACGCCCATTTCATGATTCATGAAAACAAAATTGTGTGTGAGAGGCTTTGTTTTTGGATATTGTACACAATAATTTCCATAAATCATTATAGAAATGGTGATGTGATTATGATATAACTAAGTAGAGTGCAGGAGGGTATTTTCAAGATGTTAGGTAAAAATAAACATTCTTATTCATATAGTAGTTATGGCGGAGGTAAAAGCAGATCAAGAGCTGGTGTACGCTGGGATCGTATTTTACCAATCGGTGCTATCGTTATTGTTATGATTGCAATCTTAATTGCCTTTAATTTCAATCGTATTAAGCTTGCAACAAAGGGCTATTCTTTTTCAGAACAGTCTGAAGTCTTAAAACTGACTTCTGATAAGATTAAGATTATTACTTCAGAAGATAAGATTGAACATATTAGTGACTGGATGGCATTATCGAAAAATGTCAAATATTATAAAGACTTTGAAACATACTACAATCTTCATAAATCGATGAAGAAGAAGGATATTGTCAAGACTGTTACAGATATCTTTGATCACTATGTACCAGATTTAAAGAAATTGAATTATACAGATAAGGAAATCTGGACAATTCTCAAGAGTGCATCAACAGATGACTTACAATATCTTGTTGATCATCAATTCTCATACAAGACAATTAAGCCATATATGGAAGTGACAGGATTTAAATTTGCGGATATGGACAAATATGTGACAGCCTATGGTCAGTACCATAGCTATAACTATGCTGTATTGTATACATCATATCCATTCATTATTTCCACAAACCCAGTGACAAAGCGTTATACATTAAAAGATCCTTCAAGTCTAACAGCTTTAGTTAAGCCTGGCTTTGAATTGCCATCTAACTATGCGCCTAAGGACTTGGTGACTTCAGCTGATGAATATGCAGCTAATGAAAAGAAGGGCAATGAAACAGACTTAAGCTATTATAAAGTCAGAAAACCTGCCTATAATGCCTTTGTAGAAATGGCTAAAGCGGCTAAGAAAGAAAACTATGTACTTTTAATCAATTCTGCTTATCGTAGCTATGATCGTCAGAAACAAATCTATCAGGAATATGAAAATAAATGGGGTGGCAAATATGCTGCTGATCATGTCGCAAAACCTGGTACTTCTGAACATCAGACTGGTCTAGGTCTTGATGTCACTTCACAATCAGTTGTGGATGGAAAGAGACTTGTCTTTGGTGATACGGATGAATATAAGTGGGCTGTCAAGAATTGCTATAAGTATGGCTTTATCCTGAGATTTGCGGATGGTACAAGCAATATCACTGGTATTACACAGGAACCATGGCATTTCAGATATGTTGGCAAGAAGGCAGCTAAACAAATGCATGACAACAACTGGACATTAGAAGAATATGTCCTTCATACTGGAGATCTTCCAAAAATCTAAGCCAAGATGATTCTTGGCTTTTTCTAAAGGAGAAAATGACAATGTTATCAATGGTCGAATATGTACATCAAAGAATACTGGATTACAAAGATATTCATACCGCAATTGATTTTACAATGGGTAAAGGCTTTGATACTGTATTTCTTATGCATCATGCACAAGAAGTCTATAGTTTTGATATTCAGCCCATCGCAATAGATATAACAAGAAAGAAGATTGGTGATACAAAGCATGTACATCTCATTCTTGACTCCCATGAGAACTTTGATCACTATGTGACAAGCTTTGATTTAGGTGTTTTTAATCTTGGTTACTTGCCCCAAGGTGATAAGAGCATTACCACTACCACATCGACAAGTCTTGAGGCTATTAAGAAGGCTGTTAAGCTAATGGATAAAGCGTTGTTTGTTGTGTGCTATATTGGTCATGAGGAAGGAGAGAAAGAGGCACGCGTGATTGAAGATTATGCCTGTCATCTTGATCATCTTGCTTACAATGTTTCTGTCTATAAAATGCTTAATAAGGGTAAGGCACCCTATGTGATAGAAATACAAAAGAGATAGCAGTGGCTATCTCTTTTAAACATTATACAATGATATATTTATAGGATCCATCAACAGGATAGATATCTTCCTGACCATTGACAATATGTGTTAATTGTCCATCTTCAATGAATCCATTCCAAGTTGCTACAACAGCAACATCTTCACTTAAATCCTTTAACAATTCCATTAAATCTGTACCATTTGATGCTCTATAGAAATCTTTTTTATTATCAAGCAAGAGTACATCAAAACGATAATTCTTTAAAAAATCTTTCATGATCTTTTTAATGTCGGCATGATCACCGGATGTCAGTTTACTGAAATCAACAATCGGAATACCAGAGTTTTCTGAATATTTGTGAATGATTTTTGATTTACCGCTTCCTGGTTTACCAATTATTAATGTCAGTTTGTTACCTGTGTCTATTGCCTTAACTAACTCGTCCATGGGCATTACCTCCTATAAATTATTTACTACCATCATTATATATCAAAGCGCTTACAAAGCAAATAATTTACATAAAAATAAAAAAACATCTCATTTGAGATGCTCTTTTATTCCTATTCAACAACTGTTACGTTAGAAGCCTGAGGTCCTCTGTCGCCTTCAACGATATCGAAGTTGACAGTCTGACCTTCTTCTAATGTCTTGAAGCCATCAGAATTGATTGCTGACCAGTGAACAAAAATATCTTTGCTCTGCCCTTCAACAGTGATAAATCCATAACCTTTATCAGCTTTAAACCATTTAACTTTACCTGTAGTCATTATTGTACTACCTCCTATAATACTAGCAACCCCCTTGAATGAATTGCTAGCATTACTTTAGCATACTCACTCATAAAACACAAGAAATACCACAATAAAAGCAATGGATTATAATACTTTTGAGAAATGCAAAAAATTGTTATAATAAGGGCATTATTGGAGGATATGCTATGTTAGAAAAATATGCGGAATTAATCGTGAAGCAGGGTGTGAATGTGCAGCCTGGTCAGGATGTTGTGATTACAAGTGATGTTTGTAATGCCGATCTTGTTAAAGCCATCGCAAAAGAGGCTTATAAAGTAGGGGCAAGAGATGTTATTCCTTATTATGTGGATGAGGATTTAACGCGTTTGCGCTATGATCATAATGATGTAGATTATTTTAAAAATGTACCAAATTATGTACGTGAAATACATAATGAATATGCTCTTAAGCATGCGGCAGTTATCACGATTACAAGTGAGGATCCAGATGGCTTAAAGGGTATTGACCCTCAAAAACTACAGGCAAGAAGCAAGGCTATTCATGAAGCTTGTGCCTTATTCTATGATCATCTTGATCTTATGGAAGATCGCTGGTGTATTGTTGGGGCACCAAGCTTAAAATGGGCCAACAAGGTCTTTCCTGAAATGAGCGATCGTGAAGCGATGGAAGCCTTATGGAATGCTATCTATCATGTGACTTATGTTGATCGTGAAAATCCTGTTGAAGAATGGGATAAGCATCGTAAGAGCTTTGAAGAACGTGTTGGTAAATTGAATGCTTTGAATATTGAAAGCTTGCATTATACCAATAGCCTAGGGACTGATTTGACTGTCGGACTGACAGATGATTACTTATTTGCCGGAGGAGGCAGCTATACAAAAGATGGCATCTACTCCTTCCCTAATATTCCTACTGAAGAAATCTTCACTTCACCACACTACCAGAAGGTTGAAGGCGTCGTTTACTCAAGCATGCCACTTAACTATAATGGTGCCTTAGTCGAAGACTTCTCAATCACTTTCCATGAAGGAAGAGTAGTCGCTTATGATGCCCGTGTTGGCAAGGATGTCTTAGGCAGTATTATTGAGACGGATGAAGGTTCGCATTACTTAGGTGAGATTGCTCTTGTGCCTTATGATTCACCTATTAGAGAGATGAATATTCTTTTCTATAATACGCTCTTTGATGAAAATGCGGCTTGTCACTTAGCACTTGGTAAAGGCTTTAGTGAATGTCTTAAGAATGGTATTGAGATGAACAAGGAAGAATTATATCAACATGGTGTTAATGATAGTTTAACGCATGTTGACTTTATGATTGGTACAGCTGATCTTTCCATTACAGCTAGATCACGTCAGGGAGAAGAAGTCGCAATCTTTAAAAATGGCTGCTTTGTCTTATAGATGTCTTTCTTTAGAGAAAACCTTTGATTTCATCAATACTATTTGTTATAGTAGTGAAGTTGTAAAAAAGATTTTAGGAGGCATTTATGTCTGATTTTAAAGATAAAGTAGAAAAAAGAAGAACCTTCGCCATTATTTCTCACCCAGATGCTGGTAAGACAACATTAACTGAGAAATTCTTGCTTTATGGTGGAGCCATTCAGGAAGCTGGTATGGTCAAGGGTAAACAGCGTATGCGCCATGCTGTATCAGACTGGATGGAAATTGAAAAACAGCGTGGTATCTCTGTAACTTCATCAGTCCTGCAGTTTAATTATCAGGGCTACTGCATAAACATCCTGGATACACCAGGTCACCAGGATTTCTCAGAAGATACTTATCGTACATTAATGGCAGCTGATTCAGCAGTCATGGTCATTGATGCAAGTAAGGGTGTTGAGGCACAAACAAGAAAGCTTTTTAAAGTTTGTGCTATGCGTCATATCCCAATCTTTACTTTCATCAACAAGCTTGACCGTGATGCAAAAGATCCTTATGAATTAATGGAAGAAATTGAAGCGGAATTAGGTGTTGAAACTTGTGCTGTGAACTGGCCAATAGGGGCAGGCAAGCAGTTTAAGGGCGTTTATGAACGTGCAACAAAGAAAGTCTTAACATTTGAAGCTGTTGATGGTTACAAGAAAGAAGTAACTGAGAATGTCTATCATGTTGATGATGAAGCACTCAAGAATGTCATCGATGAAGATCAATATGCGACATTGATGGATGATGTGGAATTACTTGATGGAGCAGGTGCACAGTTTGATATTGTCAAGATTCATGAAGGTAAGCAGTCACCTGTATGTTTTGGTTCTGCATTAACAAACTTTGGTGTTGAACCATTCTTACAGCACTTCCTGGATTTCTCCATGCCACCACAGCCAAGAATGTCCGATCATGGCATGATTGATCCATTTAGCGAAGACTTCTCAGCCTTCGTCTTCAAGATTCAAGCCAATATGAACAGCCGTCATCGTGACCGCATGGCCTTTATGCGTATTACTTCCGGTAAGTTTGAAAAAGGTATGGAAGTCTATCATGTACAAGGTGGCAAGAAGATCAAGCTGAACCAGAGTAAACAGCTTATGGCTGATGATCGTGAAGAAATAACTGAAGCTTATTCAGGGGATGTTATTGGTGTCTTTGATCCAGGTATCTTCTCCATTGGGGATACGCTGACAACATCTAAAGAAAAGTTTGCCTTTGAAGGCATTCCAACATTTGCTCCAGAACACTTCGCATCCATTCGTAATAAAGATACAATGAAGCGTAAGCAGTTTGTCAAAGGAATAAGCCAGATTGCTCAGGAAGGTGCTATTCAGATCTTTACAGCTATTGGTGGTTCATTTGAAGATATCGTTGTTGGTGTTGTTGGGGTATTGCAGTTTGAAGTGCTCGCTTATCGCCTCAAGAATGAATATAATGTTGAAATTGAAAATACACCACTTCCTTATCAGTTCATTCGCTGGATTGACAACAAGGATATTGATTTAAATAGTCTTAATCTTTCAAGTGATACAAGAAAGGTCCAGGACTTACGTGGCAACAACCTCTTGCTTTTCTCAAATCAGTGGGGAATCAACTGGGCTACAGAAAGGAACAAGGGCTTAGAATTATCTGAGTTCAGTAAGAATGCCTAAATGAAAACAAAAAGAAATTGGCAATACTGGTGGACTTTGCTTTACTGGCCTATTTATTTAGCTGGTTTTGCGATTGTGGAAAGACTTGTACCATTAAGTAAGGCACATATTATTTCAACAAGCATTGATTATGCCATTCCCTTTATTCCCCAATTTATCATTTTCTATATCTTGTGGTTTCCTTTTATTTTCCTGACTTTCTGGATTTTATTCTTACATGACAAGCGAGAATATTTTAAGATGATGACTGTGCTTTATGTCGGCATGACAATCTTTATTGTTGTATCTGCTATCTATCCAAACGGCTTAGATATCCGTCCAGAACATCTAGAAGTCAACAGCTTCTCAACATGGGTTGTTTCATTGATCTATAACACGGATACGCCAACGAATGTCATTCCAAGCATCCATATCTATAATTCAATTGGCATGGCAATTGGATTGTGCAAGAGTGAGTATGTCAAACCGTATATTAAGCATGGTTCCGTCATTCTTGCTTTCCTTATTACGATTGCAACATTCTTTGTGAAGCAGCATGGTATTGTTGATGCAATTGCAGCTATCATTCTTGTTGTTGTGATGTATTTTATTGTCTATAAAAAGGATTGTTATTTCTTAAGGGGAGCAAACATATAGTGCTCCCTTTTTAACGCGCTGTGAGCAAGAAATCCTCCACCTCTATAGACGGGTGTCCGTAAAACAGTTAATCCTCCGTATGGCTTAGACCATGCGGAGGATTTGTTTATGTCTAATCTTCAAACTTGTTGGCGGCAAAGGGTTTGTCAAAACCGTTTGCGGACGGCAAGTCCACAGGGGATAGCCGCTTTAGCAGCGCAAGGGGGTGTAGCCACCTTGACGGAACGAAGTGACGAAACATTCGCGGTCGGGCAGTTTTCTTCTGCTGACTGGGAATGAAGTTCCGATGAACGCACATACTCCCGATAGGAGGGTATAGAAGTGCGCCCTTTAGTTCCTAAAGGGATTTTTCTGCAAAGGATAAAATAATAATGTAGGAAAAAGACAATATAAAAATGTCGGAAAACCTACATTCTTATTTTGTCCTTTTTGTGTTATTGATATCCTTTCTAAGGAGGTGATATCAATGGATGAATCACAAAAAGTAAGTCTTCAAGCAGAATTTAGGATAATGGATTTCACGAACACAAAACCCAATTATGCTGAGCTAGCAAGAAAGTACAAGAAGGATTACAGAACCATTAAGAAGTACCATGAAGGGTACGAGGGAAAGCCAAGGACAAGGTCTAAGCCAAGCAGGCTTGACATCTACAGGGAGGTGATTGAGGAAAAACTTAGTATCCCCAGAACAACGAGAAAAGGCG
>NZ_JNKU01000053.1 GCF_000702165.1 Sharpea azabuensis DSM 18934 | reverse complement strand
GAGAAATTGATAGATGCAGGAACGCTCATTTATGTTAATATGGTTATAGTTCATAGGCTTATCTCCATTCTATGTTTTTTTGGTCACTCACATAGTAGCATAGATAATTCCTATGAACTTTTCATATGTTGCACTTGTTATGATAATTTATCTGTAAAGAAAAATGAGGATTTCTCCTCATTATGCTTCATATGAAATAGCTTTAATACGCACTTCGTAAGGCTTAGCAACACCGACAGATACAATTTCATTAATACCATGACCAATGATTGCTTTGGCGAGTGGACATTCATTTGAGATCTTGCCATTGAATGGATCAGTTTCAAATGAACCAACGATTTTATATGCGGCTTCTTTAGTTTCATCTAAGTTTTCGATTGTCACGATTGCACCCATCTGTACTGTTGATTTATCAATATCAGCACTTTCGATGATCTTGGCATTTTCAAGCATGACTTCGATTTCTTTAATACGTGCTTCAATATGTGCCTGTTTATCTCTAGCAGCATCGTAGTCAGCGTTTTCTGATAAGTCACCCTGGCTTCTTGCGAATGCGATTTCTTCAATGACTTTAGGTCTCTCAACTTCAATCAGATTTTTACGCTCATCTTCGAGCTTTTTCTTACCTTCGATAGTTAACTGTACTACATTATCCATGTGTTTCACCTCGCTTTTGTAAATATAGCATACTTCTTTTTATTTATCAACAATTGACCTAATCTTTGTCACCAACAAGTCAATGGCAACAACATTATCGCCGCCATTAGGAATAATGACATGGGCATATTTCTTACTTGGTTCAATAAAAGCTTCATGCATTGGACGTACTGTTGAAAGATACTGATGACAGACATTATCAAGCGTACGACCTCTCTCTTCAATATCACGTCTTAAACGACGAATAAAGCGAATATCGCTATCCGTATCAACATAAACAAGAATATCGCATTGTCTGCGCACTTCTTCTTCAGCTAGGACAAAAATACCTTCCAAGATAATGACATCTCTACCTTCAATAATTTCTGTCTTATCGCTTCTTGTATGCGCACTATAGTCATAGATTGGCTTTTCTACACGTTCCTTGTTTTTTAGGCGCTTGAGCTGTTCTACAAGCAAATCGGTATCAAAGGCAAAAGGATGGTCATAGTTCGTCTTAAGACGTTCACTCATCGGTTTATCACTTTGATCCTTATAGTAGTCATCCTGCTTCACAATGATGACCTTATGCTTTCCTTTGAAAGCCTCACAGACCTTTCTTGCAATCGTCGTCTTGCCCGAAGCACTTCCTCCGGCAATTCCAATGATAATGGCTTTATTACTCATGTCTAACCTTCCTTCCCATATCATTTACATAAACTTTCTGGTTAACTGGAATATAGAGAATTTCCATGGGATGATTGGCAACATCCACCTCTACATTATCCTCATTATAAATCTTCTCAACCGTGAAATAAAGATTGGATTGATGAGGTGAGAATATTTCTATTTCATCACCTTTCTTAAAATAATTACGCTGTTCAATCTTCATCATCTGTTTATCTTCATCATAATCAATAACACGCATTACAAACTCCTGTGTAGGATGTTCATCACGGTTATTGTAGAGCTGTTCATCAGCTGTTGGATGATCGTAGAAGAAGCCTGTACAGAAGGCACGATTAGCCGATTTCTCAAGTTCTTTTTCATACCAGTCACTCATTACAAAATGATTTGGATCTGCACAATAAGCATCAATAAGCTTACGATAGGTAGAAACGACCGTGGCAATATAATGCAATGACTTCATGCGCCCTTCAATCTTAAAAGAATCAATCCCACATTCAATAAGCTCAGGAATATGATTCACTAAAGCCATATCCTTGCTGCCCATCGTATAAGGGACATCCCCTTCACCATTGACCTGCTGATCATTTTCATAGAGATCATAATTCCAGCGACAGCTCTGATTACATCCGCCTCTATTGGCATCACGTCTTGAGAAGTAGTTGGAAAGCATGCAGCGCCCACTATAGGCAATACACATGGCACCATGAATAAAATATTCCAAATCAATATCAGGACATTTCTGACGAATAACCTTTACATCTTCATAGGTTGTTTCCCGGCCAAAAACAACACGGTCCATCCCTAAATTCTGATAGAAGCGAATAGCGGAGCTATTGAGGGTAGACATCTGGGTTGAGACATGCACTTCAAGAGAAAGATGCATACTTTTGGCAAGCATCATGATATAGGGATCCGCAACAATAATCGCATCAACGCCAATATCATCTAACGCCTGCAAGTATTCCTTAATCCCCGCTAAGTTATCATTATGGAGAATGATATTACATGTCACATGCACATCACTATGATGCTTGTGGGCAAATTCAACGCCTTCCTGAATATCTTCTAAAGAGAAGTTACTTGCAGCTGAACGCAAAGAGAACTCCTTGCCCCCAAGAAAGACGGCATCAGCACCATAGAGTACGGCAATCTTTAATTTTTCTAAATTACCTGCCGGTGCTAATAATTCTGGTTTTTTTACGATGACACGCTTGCCATCAATGATTTTACTGATTTCTTTCACTTGCATCCCTCCGTTTCACATCTTCGAGATGATAGATTGTTGCTTCATCAATAAAGCCTCGATCCATAGGAATATTGAGCTGATGTAAGAGCTGCTCATATTCTTTGACATATTTGCCATACAATAAGTCATCAAGATGAGCTAATGTATCACTATAGGCATGAACTGTTTCAATCGCTTCACTTGGTGACATGAAGAGGGTTTCAATATAAAGATAATCGAAGTCTCTGACCTGCTTTAATAAATCAAGCATCATTAATCTTGTCTTGGAATAGATTGTTGTACCGCGTGAATCCTCATAGGCATAACATGTAAAATCAAGACCCTGTGGCTTAATTGTCAGCACGCCAGGTATGTGACTGAGCTCTTGACCACTTGCCTCTTGATAATTGGAAATAAGTGCGCGCTTAGAGCTCATCATATATTGCACCCCGGCAATCTGCAGCACTAAAGGTATATTGGTATGATGCTTAATATCAAGCTGTTCAGCAAGCGGAATGACATTGGCGACAAAGGCACTTGTCACACCGGTTGTAGCTAGAGTATTTAGGGTGTTGGGATTGGTATTGAGTGTTTCTGGATTATACATCATATCGAAATGATAGCCCTTTTCACGCACATATTCTAATACCCCAAAATCCTGGAATATTATGCCCTCTACTGACAATTCTGCCAGGGCATCAATATGGGCAAATAAGCCTTCTAATTCATGTTCATCATATAAGCCATTCACCATCACATAGAGATGCTTCACACGCTTGGTGAGTGCTGCAATTTCTGCAAGAGAGAAATGTTCTGTTGTATAGGTTCCATATTCTCCAGCCACAATAAACATCTCCACACCCATATCAAGATAATCACTTAAGTAATCACAATTGGTTATATGTAATGCTAGTTTCATTCAAAATCCTTTCTTGTAATAATACAAATACCATCACCGATCTCGCGATATTCAACATCATAGAGATCATTATTCTTAATCCAGTCTCTAAAACGTTTAATCTTGCGCACTAAGGCTCTTGTATTTCTATTTCTAATATGATCAATATCATAGATCATGCCATGAAAATCTAAATTATCAACAAACACAAAACCATCCTTCTTAACATAGGGAATATATTTCTCAAAGAATTTCTGATATTGTGCTTTGGCTGCATCAATGAAAAGACAGTCATAAGGTGCAGCTTTTAATGTTGCTGTATCCATCAACAATGCATCATCATGATGAACAATAATACGTTCTTCCTGATGATAGTCATGGATATTTTGATAAGCTTCTCTATAGCGTTCATCATCACGTTCAATAGTTTCCACCGTTAAATGATCAACATTATTGACCATCATTAAAGCTGAATAGCCAACTGCTGAACCAATCTCAAGAACACTTGAAGACTGACGCTTGATGAGCTCACCAATTAGTTCTTCAAGACCTGCTCTTTGCATGATGGGGATATCACGGTCTAATGCTGATTGTTCTAATTCTTCTAAATATTTCATCTTAATACCACTTATATTTCTTTATTGCTTCCTGGTGTTCCTGATAAGTCTTACTATAAACAACAGTGCCATCTTTCTTCGCAAAGAAGTAGAGATAGTCGCTCTTCGTATAGTTAAGAACACCTTTGATTGTTTTATCCTGAACACTTGCAACGGGACCAACCGGCAAGCCTTTATTGATATAGGTGTTGTATGGTGAAGGTGTTTTGAGCATCTCGCTTGTCACCTTAACCCCTGTACGACCCAAGGCATAGTTGACAGTAATATCTGAACCTAAAGGCATATTCTTATTGAGACGGTTGATGAAGACACCGGCAATAGGACTAATATCTTTTTCATAGAGGGTTTCTTTTTCAACAATTGAAGAAAGCGTCAAGAACTGATGCATTGTAAAGCCACTCTTGGCAATCTGATCTTTATAGACTGGTAAATGCTGATCCATTGTATCAAGCATCTTTGTAGTGATTTCATCTAAAGTAGGCTTTGAAGCATTGATATAATATGTTTCAGGATAGAGATAGCCTTCTAATGGATAAAGTAGTGAAGGGTTTGTAATATCAGCTTCATTAATAAACCAATATTTAGCGGCAAGCGTCTTCAGATAGTTGGTATCCTTCCATTGATTAAGGATGGTTGTCTTGTCTGTTTTAAGCAGCTTAGCCACCTTTGAAGCAATCTGGGGGATTGTCTCCCCTTCAGTGATTGTTAGGACACCATTGGCAATATATTTCTTATCTCCAGTGGAAAGAATCTTAAAGATCTTTTTGAGATCCATGTTGGTATTGAGGCGGTAGGAATTGCTTTTAAGCTCAGGTTTTTCTACGCGCACATAGAGCTTCGCAGCGATTTTATTCTTCAAGAGACCTTTGGCATCAAGTTCATTGAGTACAGTTGACGCATTTGTCCCCTTCTTTACTTCAACAATAACATTCTTGCTTTTGTTTGTGACTGCCTGAATGCCAGTCTTATAAAAGAGCACACTGCCAGCTAAAGCAATGACAATAACAAGAATGATTGTGATGGCTATTTTTGTGACTTTCTTCATTTTATTTCTCCTCTAGAATCATCTTCTCGCTATCCGATTATAGCATATTCTTTTGATTTGTCCTCATTTTTTCCTCAAGAAAAGACGGATTTCTCCGTCTTAGACAACTCTTAAATTTTCTGCTCCCTTGGCTATACATGTAGGAGCATGGAGGGCATAGGCTGAATGTGTTTCAAAAAGAATACCACGCTTTTCATTTTTCCTGATTTCAAAGCTTTCCACACTGCCACCCTGCTTGCTGACAACGACAAGCCAGCGGTCTCTAAAGATTTCTAAGGCTACTGGTCCAGCATCTGTCTCAATAAGATCCTTACGCTTTAATAAGCCATCATCCCCTCTTTCAAAGAGAACGATCGTATCATCACCCTTATTTGTTACAGCGATATATTGATTATCATCCGTCATTACGAAATCAGTAGGTACATTGACACCTTCAAAGTCTTCTTTAATATAAGTAAGCTTTTCTTCTAATAGTGTGAAATGACCATCCTGATAGGCATATGTGGCGATGGTTGAAGAAATCTCATTAATGCAGTAAGCAAATTTCTTGTCATGAGAGAAGATCATCTTGCGTGGTCCAGTTCCTGGACTTGTCTTGAATGTGCGCTCAAGATCTTCTTGTAGATAGCCTTTTTCATTAAGCGTATAGACATGAATCATGTCACCACCCATATCGAGTACAACAACATATTTCTCATCCGGTGTAAAGAAGATCTGGGAAGGATGACTTTCTGTCTGCTTGATAGGATCAACACCCTTGCCTTCAAGCTTCTTCGTTTCACTCACACGCACAAGCTTGCTTTTTAAAATAGGCATGGTGATGATTTCACCATTATAGTAATCAATCGCATAGGCATGTGTCTTATCTGGAGAAACAACCACCTGAGTATATGTTTTGCCTTCATTATGGACACGGGCAGCTAAGCCTAGCTGAAGTTCCATGCAGGCATATTGCCAGACGCCACCATCCGTCAGGGCGCCCGTACCATTTCGATAAGTTATATACATCCAGCGTCCGGCTCTTGAGAGGGCAATTGGATTGGCTAAGCTCTTGACAAAAGACTTCTTGATGAGTTCGCCATTATTGACATTTAAATAAAATGCATAAATGCCACGATCCACTTCTGTCCCATCACAGCCAATAAAAAAGATATCAACAGTTTTTGTACGATTAAAAAGTCCCATTGTATTCTCCTCTTTCTAGAATGATGCATGGGGGCAATCTTCACAGCTTGGACACTCCTGACCATCACAGACACAGTTCTGACAATGATCAGTCGTTTTTTCATCTTGGTGTAAATAGCGTGCAAAGATATCCTGCATTTCATTCATTTCTTCGTTCGTCAAAGGAAAAAGATGACCTTCGTCATCTATTCTTGCAGAAATGACTTCATCCCCATTCTTCTCATCCATAAATAGAATATAGTGCTTATCACCCATATCATGTTTCACCAAAATGGAACAATGATGTAATTGGTGAGACGCATCATAGAAGTTAAAGTGCATTTCTCTCACTTCCTATTACGATCTAAGTAACCTTGAAGAATCTCAACAGCAGCCATCTTATCAACAACTTGTTTACGTTTTTTACGTGAGACATCACCAAATAATAAATTATTTGTGGCAATGACTGTCGTCAAACGTTCGTCTTCTAGAATAACTTCTACATCCATCATATCTTCGAGGCGTTTTTTAAAATCAACGGAAATCTGGGCACGTTCTCCCAGATCTCCATTCATGTGCTTTGGTAAGCCAAGAACAATCGTATGAATATTGTTTGCTTCTACGATTTCTTTGATATGTTTCGCACAATTCTTATAGGCATTAGGCTGCGGGAAGCGATATGTTTCCACTCCATGCGCAAGCATACCTAAGGCATCACTCATCGCAATGCCACATGTACGTGAGCCTAAGTCCAAACCAAGAATCTTTTCCATTATTCTGACTCCAAATAGAACTTGACAAGTTCTTCAATAATTTCATCACGATCGATTTGCTGGATGATGGAACGTGCATTCTTGTGAGAAGAGATATAGGCTGGATCGTTAGAGATAAGATAACCTGCAATCTGATGAACTGGGTTATATCCTCTTTCTTCTAGTGCCTGGGCTACTGTATTCAGATTGGAATGAATCACTTCGCGCTTCAATTCTTCTGAATTAAAGACTCTTGTCTGTGTAAAATCTTTTCCCATATAATCAACTCCTCTTGTTTTACCTATACCACATTTTATACTAATTCTAAAGAAAATACTAGGATTTTACATTTTAGATTTAATCAATTCAACAGCTTCATTAATTCGATCTAAATTCTCACAGCCACCCTGGGCCATATCTGGCTTACCGCCACCACGGCCATTCATAATTGGGTTAATAGCTTTAACTAAATCACCAGCTTTAATATCTTTAATTAAATCCTTTGTAACACCTACATAATAGCTATTCTTACCTTCAAATGTCGATGTCATTAAGACAACACCACTACCTAAGCTATCACGATAATCGAAGCATGACTGCTTAGCATCCTTTGGATTCTTTTCCACATGAACATAGAGGAACTTCTTGCCATTGACTTCTTCAACATCATTAGCTTTCGCCTTTGCTTCTAGGCTATTGAGCTTAGCTGTAAGCTTTTCGATTTCTTTTTGAGCTGAAGCATAATGTGCTGCCAGTTCTTCTACTTTTTCTAGTGTTGTAGCTCTATTTTTTAGCTTCAAGACTTCCGCAATCTTAGTGACTGTTTCTTCTTCCTGCTTAAGGGCATCATAGGCAGCTGTTGAAGTCACTGCTTCAATTCTTCTGACCCCGGAACCAACTGATGTTTCCATAAGAATCTTGAAGAGACCAATATGGCTTGTATTCTTAACATGGCAGCCACCACATAATTCAATCGAGAAGTCCGCCATCGAAACAACACGTACTTCATCACCATATTTTTCATCAAATAAAGCTGTAGCACCCTTCTTTAATGCTTCATCCTTAGGCATGATTTCTGTTTCTACAGGAATGCCGGCAAAGATTTCTTTATTAATTAAAGCTTCAACTTCCTTAAGTTCTTCTTCTGTCATTTTAGCAGGATGCGTGAAGTCGAATCTTAAACGTTCACTATCCACATAGCTACCAGCCTGAGCAACATGTTCCCCTAAGACCTTCTTTAAGGCTGCATCCAGTAAGTGTGTTGCTGAGTGATTGTTTTCAATTAATGCACGTTTATTCTGATCTACCTTTAATGTGAATGTGTCACCAACGCGAATTGTTCCTTTTTCAACTGAGACAAAATGCAGATGCTGACCATTTGGAGCATTCTTGGTATCAGTTACGAGGGCATATGTCTTTTCATTTTCCACAGCACCAGTGTCGCCAACCTGACCACCCATTTCGCCATAGAAGCTTGTTTGATCAAAGATGACTTCACCTTTTGATGTAATCTCATCACATTTCACACCATTTTCAAAGACACCAATAACCTTGGCTGTTAATGGGGCATCATCATAAGTAAATGATGATGGTGCTGTAAAGTCCATTAAGTCAGCTTTCTGTGAAGCGAATGACTCTAAATCACCGCGGGCATTTCTTGCTCTTTCCTGCTGGAGACGCATTTCTTCCTGGAAGCCTTCTAAGTCAACCGCAAAGCCTTTTTCTTCCGCAATTTCTGTTGTCAGTTCAACTGGGAAGCCATATGTGTCATAAAGCATGAAGGCTGTCTTACCATCAACAAGCTTTTCCTCAGCCTGATCCATGAAGGCCTGAATACGCTTTTCACCCTGTGTTAATGTCTTGGCGAAAGCTTCTTCTTCCTTCTTAACAGCTGCTTTGACGAATTCAGCCTTTTCAGGTAAATAGTCATAGAATTCCTTCATGATATCCACAACAACATCCACAAGTTCATATAAGAAAGCATGATCAATACCTAGATTTCTACCATAACGTACAGCTCTTCTTAAGATACGGCGAAGGACATAACCACGTCCAGCCTTATCAAACATTGCTCCATCACTTAAGGCAAATGTTACTGTACGAATATGATCGGCAATAACACGATAAGCCATCTTGTTATCTTCATACTTGACATCGCACATTTTTTCTGTTGCATGAATGATTGGCAGGAATAAGTCTGTATCGAAGTTTGTTTCACCACCCTGTATAATAGAAACAAGTCTTTCTAGACCCATACCAGTATCAATATTCTTATGTGGCAATTCTTTATATTCGCTTCTAGGAATAGCCGGATTACAGTCAAACTGCGAGAAAACGATATTCCATACTTCAACATAACGGTCATTTTCTAAGTCTTCATGCAATAAACGAATACCAATATGATCTGGATCGAAGGCTTCCCCACGGTCATAGAAGATTTCTGAGTCAGGACCACCAGGACCTTCACCAATTTCCCAGAAGTTATCATCTGTTTTCCACATATGTGATGGATCAACACCACATTCTTCTGTCCAGATACGATAAGCATCTTCATCATCCGTATAAACAGTCACATAAAGCTTATCCTTATCCATATTGATCCACTCTTCCCCAGTTAAGAATTCCCAGGCAAAGTGAATTGCTTCTCTTTTGAAATAATCACCAATTGAGAAATTACCAAGCATTTCAAAGAATGTATGATGTCTTGCTGTCTTACCAACATTCTCAATATCATTTGTACGAATAGATTTCTGCGCATTCGCAATACGATTGCTAGCAGGCTTTTCTGTTCCATCAAAGTATTTCTTTAAAGCTGCAACACCTGCATTGATCCAGAGTAATGTTGGATCATTATGGGGAATTAAGCTTGCCCCAGGTTCAATCATATGACCTTGACTTTTAAAATAATCAAGGAACATTTGTCTTGTCTGATTACCAGTTAGTTTTTTCATAAGTCCTCCTCAAATAAAAAAAGCCGCTCCTATAAGGAACGACTTTATCGTGGTACCATCCTTGTTTACAGTATTTCTACTGCCTCTAAGACTCTTAACGCGAGTTAGACGTTGATGTTTGCATCACTCTCGAAAGGAGCCCACTCTTATCGACTGAAGATTTTCACCAGCCATCTTCTCTCTTAAAGCCTTTAAGAATTTAATCTTTCTCAACGATTTACCACGTTATTATATAAAATCAAGCTCTAAAAATCAACTGCCACAATCATATAAAAAGCTGAGTTGTAGTTGCTATAACCGGTTACCTTTTATATAATAAGCACAAATGAAGCAAGAATACCTATAAATACCGAGATATAGATACCTATTAGCACATTTAGAAAGGAATGACAGGTTATTATGGAGAATAAGAAAAAGAAAGTCACTTTTAGTGATATTGCAGAATATACACACTTTTCTAAAACAACCATTTCAAGATACTTCAATCATCCTGAAACTGTTACAGACGAAAACAAGAAAATCATCGAAGAAGCCTTGCAAGCCCTTGACTATCATGAAAACAAGCTGGCAAAAGTTCTCGCTAATGGCAAGACAGAATTCATCGGGATCATTGTTCCTAATTTAAGCATGCACTATTATGCTGAATTATTAAGCCAGATCATCTCGACATATGATACTTTTGGTTATAAGTTTCTTGTCTTTGAAAGCCAGAATGATCAAGCTAAAGAACTTCAGTATATTGATGAACTGATGGCTTATAATATTGAAGGGCTGATTATGATTTCACACTTTCCGCATTCCGAAGTGCTCAGTCACTATCCTATTCCGATTGTTACTATTGAACGTGAATCACAATATGTTTCTGGTGTCACAACAAATAACTACAGTGGTGCCCTTCTTGCAACTAAACACCTGATGGATATCAACAACGATATTTATATCCACATCAACAGTAAACTCACAGAAAATAATCCGGATTATTATCGTACAAAAGGCTTTCTTGATCAATGCCAGGCAAACAATCTCCCTTATGATTTAAGATTGCAGGACTTAGGAAATGGCTTTGAAGAAATGAATGCCATCTATACATCATTATTTGAGGATTTTGAAAGGCTCTATAAAGGTAAGAGAAAAGGTATTTTTGTCTGTAATGACACCCATGCCAATATCCTCCTCAATATCATTTATCGCCATTATGGTCATCTGCCTCATGACTATAATATTGTTGGTTTCGATGATTCTTCTATCTCCCGTGAAGCCATTATTCCTATTACAACAATCCATCAGGATATTAAAGGCTTAGCCATTGGGGCAATGGAAATCATCATCAAAGAAATTGAAGCCACAAAACAAAACAAAGTCGTTCAACATACCTATCAGCGTGTTGAACCAACCCTGATGATAAGAAAAACAACACATCAATGATGTGTTGTTTTTTTAGGAATAATTGGGAGGTCTCATTCCCTATTATAGAACGATATCGTATTGATCAACTGAAATAATCAAGTCATCAGGTGAGCTAAAGGTAATATCTTTTGCATCAAGTGGAGTATAGAAGGTTGTCGAAAAGACTTGCTCACCATCATTAATAAATATTTCAGCACTAAAACGATCGAGAATAATACGCATTTTGAGTTCATCATGCACATAGCGGAGCTTCTTACGTCTGATTGCGACACAATCTCTGATCATGCCACAATGACTGCGGTCAAGCTCCAAGATATTCTTATATTTATTGTAGGAGAAATCAACGTGGTACTTATCATTTCTGGCGAAAGAAATCGTGCATTCATGATAGTTTTGTGAGTGAATGGTCACTGTTAAATCAATCATACGTCCAGAGATGCCTGGTAATGTGATTTCATTTGTGAAGTGATAGTGATCATAGCTCACATGGTTTGTATGATACTGATTGAGTTCACAAACAGGCTGTTGGATAAGATGGCCATCTTTCATCGATAATTCTCTAGGCAAAGTCATCATATTGGCCCACTTCTGATGCACTGGTTTAATGAAATTATCCCATGATTGCATCCAGGCAACCATGATACGTCTTCCATCAGGCGCCTCTAGAGTTTGTGGGGCATAGAAGTCTATGCCATCATCAATGGCTCTTGCTTGCTGGTAATCAAAGATATGCGTCTTGTTATCATATGTTCCTGTAAGATAGATGGCATTATTGCCATTATGAAATGCATCGCTTTCACACATATCCTGAGGTGAGACAATCAAGATTTGTTCACCATCAAGCTTGAAGAAGTCAGGACATTCCCATACGGCACCAAGATTGCCTTCCTGATCTTTCGCAAGAACAGATTCAAATTTCCAATGACAGAGATCCTCTGAGCTAAAGAGAACAACCTGACCAATATGGTCATCAGTATGATTGCCCACAACCATATAATAGGCATCATCCTCTCGCCATACTTTAGGATCTCTAAAGTCTTCACGCGAACAGCCATCTGGTAACAATGAACCATCAACAACAGGATTCTGATCGTACTTTTTATAATGAACCCCATCACCAATGGCTAAACATTGATTTTGATAAACATTGTTATCTTTTTTCATTACACCCGTATAAAGCAAAGCATGTCCTTCACTTGTTGCGATGGCTGAACCGCTAAAGCATCCTTCAGCATCATAGGATTGATCAGGGGCAAGAGCTGTTGGCAGATCTTCCCATTTGATGAAATCATCACTTTTCACATGCCCCCAATGCATTGGTCCCCAGACACTGTCATAGGGATAGAACTGGAAGAAAAGATGTGCTGTGTTCTGATAGATGGAAAACCCATTTGGGTCATTGATCCATCCTACAGGAGCACTGACATGAAAAGCTGGACGTTCTTTGTAATCAACTTTGTTTTCTTTAATATACTGATTCGCTTTTTCTAACTGTGTCATATTAACCTCTTATAATAATGCGTTTTCTGTATCTGGATCAAAGAAATGAAGATGATGTGTTTCAAAAATGAAACTTAATGTCTCACCAATCTCTTTGACATCATACTTAGATACACGGGCAACGGCATTAGTATTGCCGAATGTGAAATACAAGTTATTGTCATTACCCATAATTTCTGTATCATTAATTTTTGCCTGAAGAATGTTATTCTTAAATGTATCAAGAGCGAGATTATCAACCTTAATATCTTCGCCACGAATACCAAGAATAAGTTTCTTGTTGTGGCATGAAAGCTTTGAAGCAATACGATCAGGCAATGTCATTGAAGCACCATCACTAAATGTCAGTTTATCACCATCAACAACAACATCAAAGAAATTCATCTGAGGTGAACCAATAAAGCCAGCAACAAACTTATTAACAGGATGATCATAGAGATCCATAGGCTTACCTACCTGCTGGACAATACCATCTTTCATAATGACAATACGATCAGCCATTGTCATGGCTTCAACCTGGTCATGTGTGACATAGATGGTTGTGGCCCCAATCTCACGATGAATTCTTGAGATTTCAGTACGCATAGAGACTCTTAACTTGGCATCAAGGTTTGAAAGAGGTTCATCCATTAAGAAAAGCTTCTGATTCTTGACGATGGCTCTACCTAAAGCGACACGCTGTCTCTGGCCACCGGATAAGTTCTTAGGCTTTCTCTTGCGATATTCCTCTAAGCCAAGCATATTGATGGCATAATCAACCTTTTTCTTGATTTCATCTTTAGGAACTTTCATATTCTGTAAGCCATAAGCAATATTCTTTTCAACAGTCATATGTGGATATAAAGCATAGTTCTGGAAGACCATGGAGATACCACGATCTCTAGGTGCAACTTCATTCATGCGCTTGCGTTCGATAAAGAGATCACCGGAAGTGATTTCTTCAAATCCAGCAATCATTCTAAGTGTTGTAGATTTACCACATCCAGATGGCCCAACAAAGGCGATAAATTCATGTGGTTCAATTTCCAAGTTAAAGTTTTCAACAGAATAACGTTCATTACCTTTATATTTTTTACAAATATTTCTTAATTCAACAAAACTCATTGTTTAGCCCTCCTTACCGCCTGTAGAAACAACGCCTTCGACGATCTGTTTTGAGAATAATGCATACATAATAATAACTGGGATTGTCACTAATGTAATAACGGCTAGCTTCATGCCCATTGTTGTGTTTTCATTCGCAGTGATTGCATTCAAGCCAATTTGTACTGTTAATAATCGATTTGATGTAAATACGAGTGATGGCCAAAGATAATCATTCCATACACCTAAGAATGTCAGGACGCCCACAGTTGCCACTGCTGACTTCGCCATTGGTAAAACCATTGTGAAGAAGTATTTAATAGGTGAGCAATAATCGAGCTGGGCTGCTTCCCAGATATCATCTGGCAATGAAATAAAGACCTGTCTAAATAGAAAGATATTAAATGGATTGACAATCCCTGGTAAGACAAGACCAATAACTGTATTCAATAAACCTAGCTTGGCAATAAAGAAGAAGTGAATTGTGATAATGGATTCCATTGGGACAATCATCAAAAGCATGATGATTAAGAGCCAGCGATCTCTAAATGGGAAATTGATCTTAGCTAAGGCATATCCCGCTAATCCATTCACAATAATTCCCAATACCACCATAATGATGGCATAGAAGACAGTATTCACTAAATATCTTAAGAAGTCAGTATGGAATAATATCTGTGTATAGTTATGGAAGAAGCCTTTTGATAAGGCTGGTGGCAAGAATGCCGCAAAGGAATGTAAATCATGAGCAATAGCTGCATCACCTTTAAAGGAATTGAAGATCATCCAGATCAATGGAAAGAGGAATAAGAGGGAGAAAGCAGCCATGACAATAATCAGTATCCAGTTCAGTATTTTCTGTTTACGTGTTTTCATCCTACTTGTCCTCCTTATTTCTTGTAATGATTGTCTGAATGACAGTAAGGATCATGACAAATATCGCAAAGACAATCGCCATTGTACTTGCCATGCCAAGCTCCCAGTTCACTGTACCTGTTTCATAAATATCATAAACCATTGTATATGTTGAATGTGAAGGACCACCACCAGTCATGATCATTGGCTGTACCAACATTCTAAAGGCGCCAATCGTGATGGTGATGAAGACGAAGACACATAATGGCTTAAGTTCTGGTAGCGTGATATCTTTGAATTTCTGCCAAGCGCTGGCATGATCCAATTCAGCAGCTTCATATAATGCAGGATTAATGCCCTGAATGCCACCTAAGAAAATAATCATCTGCATGCCCACACCCTGCCATGCACTCATCAGGGCAATAGAAGGAAGCGCCTGGGATGAGCTATTAATAAATGGCTGAGCGGCAATACCGAGATGGGCGAGTAAGGTATTAAGAATACCTTCAGGTGAGAAGATTTGAATCCATAAAGTGGAAACAACAGCTAAAGACATTACAACAGGTAAGAAGAAGGCAACTTTAAAATATCCTTTAAAATGCGAGACCTTGTTGATAAGCAATGCCAAGCCCAGTGCACCTAGTCCTTGCACTGGGACAATAATCAAGACAAACTTCCAAGTATTAAAGAAAGCAAGTCTAAAGTCCTCATCTTTGAATATCGAGAAATAGTTACTTAAGCCAGTAAAATGAGTCAATGATGGATTCAAGGCAAAGAAATCCGTAAAACTAAATATCAAAGTAAGGATCATTGGAATAAAAAGGAATACGCATAATAAGACCAAGGCTGGGCCAAAGAAGCTCATGCCCATAATAGATTCTCTTTTTTTATTCATACTACATTGTATAACGCTTCATTTTGGCGTTTATCCTTTCTACAGCACGATTCTGCTGTGTTTTTACATCTTCACCAGATAAGACAGTGTTTTCTAGTACCTGCTGGAAGCTTGTACTCACCTGTGGATAGACTGGCGTTTTTGGTCTTGGATGACCATATGTTTTTAATTGGTAATAGAGTTTTGAATAGAGTGGATCTTCTGTAAAATCAGGTACTGATTCAAAAGCTTTATATGTCGATGGGAAGGACTTTGTCATTTTATAGAGTCTTAGACCACTTTCTTCACCACTCATATATTTCACAAGCGTCGAAGCTGCAACTTTGTTTTTCGCTTTAGAACTCATCGCAAAGGCCCATGAGCCTGTAGGTGTATATGGTGTATGATTCCAACTATCTCCTACGATATATGGGGCGATGCCAAGTTTTAATTTTTTATATTGTGTTCTGACAGTATTCACTTCCCAGGCACCATCAAACTTAAAGGCTGCACGTCCTTCTTCAAAGAGATTGGCGATTGCGACTTTTGACATATAGCCATTGTCACGTAGCTTTTTAAAGTATTCAACCGTTTCTTTATTCTTCTCTGAATTAAAGATGCCATCGACTTTAAGTCCATCCTTGGAAACAAGATTTCCTCCATTGCTCCAGAAGAATGGTGCATAGTAATAGATTGTTGCTTCACCTGTTGGGAATGTCATATCAAGAGGATAGCCCTTACTTTGATCAGTGACTTTCTTGACTTTTTCCAATACGTTTAAGAATTCGCTAAATGTCCATGGATGATCTTGATCAGGAACACTTACGCCTGCTTTATCAAGAATATCTTTGTTGTAATAAAGGCCAACAGATGATTCCATAGCCCCTAAGGCATAAAGCTTTCCATCAACCGTTCCCTGTTCAATAATAGATTTAAGATATTGGTCTTTATCACTCTTAGTGACATCGACTAATGGCGCAATGATATTATTATGCGCATAAGAGGAAATGTTTGGACCATCTACTGTTAATACATCAGGTAATCCTCCGGACATAACAGATGCATTGATCTTATCTGTGTAACCTCCTCCACTATCATTACGTGGGATGAATTCAATGTCCGCAAAGTATTTCCCATTATACTTTTTGTTGAAGGCATTTACACTTTGACGGTATGCTCTGCCTTCATCAGTATCTTCAATCGAATGGACCCAAATTGAAACATACTGTTCACCTTCATCATACCCTTTTTTGCTTCCTGGCTTTGGATCTGACTTATGACCACAGCCAGTTAACCCAAGCATCAAACTCCCTGCTAGGGCGAATGACAAGATTTTCTTCTTCATTCACTTTCTCCCTTCATCTTAACCGGTTACTTTTACTTTTAAAAAATAAAGTACCTTTTTCTGTCAAAATCCACTTACATAACCGGTTATGTTACCGGTTACTTTTCTTGACACATTCATCATACTCCCACTCCTATTCCTTTGTCAATCATTTTTCGTAACCGGTTACTCTTTTTTAATTTTTCTTACTAGGCAAAAAAAACAAGGCCAAATATAATGGTATATTAAATAATCGTGGGGTCACAGTAGCCCTTTAAATAATTGTG
>NZ_JNKU01000052.1 GCF_000702165.1 Sharpea azabuensis DSM 18934 | reverse complement strand
CATGTCATAAAAGGAAGCAGAGAACTTTTTTTAACGAAATCACAGCTGTGTTTCCAAGACATGATCTCTCTGCTTTCTTAAGTCTATTATAATGTATGCCTACAAAATAAAAGACTAGAAGTTAAATATAAGCAACCTCTAGTCAGTACGTTTATTTAGTGAAGAGAAGAACGATACATTAATAGTCATAGCTATCAATCGTTGTTTACGAGCTTACCTTATGGATGTCTCAAGTTATAATGACTAACTTCTCTTCAGTGAAATGATATCACATCTAGATAAAATAAAAAACTAGAATTATTACTTGAATAACTTCTAGTTCTATAATACGAAAGACATAGAACTGAAATTGTTCTTTGTCTTTTTAGTATGTTATTCAAAGGCTTTTTTAAGGACTTCTTCGAAATGTTGCTTGATGTCATCAAAGTGATCATGAGGACTACATTCATAAGCTTTCTCTTCATCTAGATAAAGCGTTGGTACATAATAATAATCATGTGCATTCGCAAATGCGACTTCTTTTCTTTCATCTACCTTTGAAATAGGAATAGCCTTGTATTCAGGATGCTCTTTGAGGATTTCATCAAAGGCTTTTTCGCCATTACGGCAATAGGGACAACCATTCATATAGAACCATGTTATCTTTTTCATATCTATTCACCTCTAAATCCTATTATAGCTATCTTGTCAGGCTTATTGAAATGAAATGACTTAAACAGTTTTTTCTATTCTTCATCAAGAATATATTTAGCTGCAGCTTCACCAGCCATACGGCCTGAGTTAACCGCAAAGCCCATTGTATTACCAGGCAATGTGAAGTTATAGGAATCACCATAAATAGTATTGGCATCAGAACCTGCTGAATATAAGCCAGGAATAGGTAAATAGTCTTCACCTAAGACTTCGCAGTATTTGTTGATACGGATACCACCAATAGTGCCATAAGCACCTAAATAGAATTTACCGACAAGATATTTACCTTTACCAGTGATCTTATGCAGGAAGTCTGGATTCTTTCCAAACTGTGTATCTCTTCCTGTTTCGCAAGCTTCATTATAGGCTTCAATGGTATTCTTTAATGTATCAGGATGGATTTGAAGTTTTTGGGCAAGTTCATCAAGAGTGCTTGCTTCAATGTAGGCATCATATTCTTGTTCAACTGCACGTTTTGCTTCTGCTTCAAAGCCAAAGAAACAATCAGCAGGATGAACGATATCAAAGATATCTGGTCCATGCTTCTTATAATGATTTAAGATGGCACCATCCATGATACAGTAAGCATAATGGCCTGGCTGCAAGGCAATCGCATTACCAGTGAAGGTTGTATTACCCATACGATCTTCATTCATGAAACGTTCACCATACTGGTTGATCAACAAGTTTGGTTGTCTTAATACCGCATCCAATAAGAACCAGTTCATATTATCAGGAAGCTGATAAATAGCTTCAATGCCTGCACCAAACTTCATTGCACCAGCACGCCACATCATTTTCAAACCATCACCAGTAATACCAGGAATTTGGAATGGATAGTAATCTTCACCTAAATGAAGATTAAATTCTTCTTCAATCATTTCTTTGTTGTTGCCAAAACCACCAGTTGCCACAATAACAGCCTTACCATGAGCTTCAATCTGATTGCCAGCCTGGTCAACCGCACGGACACCTACGACCTTATCGCCATCTTTAATTAAATCAACGACTGTTGTTTCCATGACAAACTGAGCACCAAGTTCTTTTGCACGAGCTGTCATTGCTTTGATCATTCCCCCAGCAGCACGTGGACCAATCACACCATTTTCTGGCTTAACAATATGCCATGTTGCTTCTGATTCCGCAAAATACTTATAGGCACCGGCAAATTCCACACCCATGTCTTCTAACCAGCGAATCGTATCTGCTGATTTATGGAAGTATGTTGAGACTAAATCTGCATCAACTCTCCAGTGTGTATAGTCCATATGCATTTCTAAAGCATCTTTGACTGTGATCTGATTGAATTGTTTTTTCTGGACATCGGTATCAATACCTAATGGTCCCATGCCCATATTGGCTGCGCCACCTGTTGTGTTGGATTTTTCAAATACAATTGTTTTGAGATGCTTTTCACCAGCGGCAATAGCTGCCCCTAATCCAGCAGGTCCAGCTGCTACAACAATGACATCGGCATTCATTTCCTTCATCTTTCCGTTTCCTTTCCATTCTACTGTTTGTTCGACTTTTGTTTGTAACTTCTTTCTAAATAATACAGCCTGTGGTCTTACACGCTTTCTCACCACACGCTTTTCTTTAACTCTCTTTTCCCCTTTGAGACTAATTGGTTCATTAGGTAATTCTGGAAGTGCTCCAGTTATGCACTTGATGGCATGAGTTTCACAGGTATGGAGACATTTACCACATTTTGTACATGTGAAATCATCAATGACATGAATATCATCTTTTTCCCCCAGGATTGCATGTATTTCACAAACATCATGACAGGCATGACATCCATTACATAACTTTGGATCAATATAATAGTGAATAAGATCTGGGCATTGAAGCGTTGGGCATTCCCCTTTGATATGTGCTAATACTTCTTCATTGAAGTTTTCTAACAAGCTAAGTAATATCTTTTTCCCATTAGTGCCTACAGAACAGTTTGAGTAGTCACTCATCGCATTCACAATTTCTTTCATGATCTCAAAATCCTGTTCCTTGCACTTACCACTTGTAAGATCACTAAAGAGGGCAACTAGCTGCATATAGCCTTCACGACAGAAGACACAGCGTCCACAGCTCTTTTCTTGATTCAAGCGCATCCGTTTGAAAGCTTCTTGAACCATGCACTTCGTGTTGTCATAAGTTTCAATGACACCATTCTCGATGTTTTCTTCGTTGAGTAATGTATTGAATTGTTCGTGATTATAGAATGTCTCTCCAACTCTTACTGCTTTAACGTCTTTGACAAGTGCTGCTATAGGTGTATTGCAGGCAATCTGTTGTCTTACTCCGTCGACAAAGACATAGAGATAATCTGTTGGTTGATGATTAGAGTGTTCATAGTATTTGATCAAAGCAAGAGGAGAAACAATAAGATCATCATCCAAGTGTTCAATATCTTCTTTTTTATGAATGACTGTGATCTTCTGATCAACAACAACATTCATGTTTTCAGGAATCTTTAAAACAACAGGATAGTCACCAAGTAAGCGAGCCCCCTTTAAAATATCATCAAGACGTTCCTGATATAAGAATGCCAGCTGACAATCAAGATCAGCATCAGGCAATGTAATGATGATACGTAAGAAATGTTCTGGTAATGGGGTATGAATGATATCTGTATACATTATGCCTGCTCCTTTCGATATTCTGACCAAATCTTAGAATGCGTTATATGACAACGCAAGTCACACTGGAGGCAACGTGATGCTTCTTTCTTGATCTTGTCATCATCAATGCCCAAGTTAACGAGATTGAAATTATCTTTGCGTTTATCTGGGGCAACGATTGTTGGCTGAATACGTTCTTCATAGCCAAAGCCTTCACGTTTTCCAAGCACATTGTTGATATGTTCAACTGGAGCTAGGACTTCACTAATGTCCCCATCACCACCTAAATATTTATCCATTGAACTTGCGACTTCACGCCCTTTAGCAATCGCAAGAATGACAGATTTCGTGCCATACACAGCATCACCACAGGCAAATATGCCTTCAATACTTGTCATGCCATTTTCTTCATTTGTCACAATGCTGTTGGCTTTACCACGTTCAAGCGCTTTATTTTCCCCAAGATCACAGCTTTGTCCAACGGCAAAGATAACTGTATCACCGGTAATAAGTTCATAGGAATCAGGTACTTTTTCAATAACTGCCTGACGGTTTTCATCAAATGTGAAAGAGGCAATCTTGCTGATGCCTACGCCTGAGACATGACCATCTTTTGTAGTGATATGTTCAAATGTTACACCTGGATGAATCGTAATGCCTTCTTCAATAGCTTCAAGAATTTCTTCTTCATCAGCGGTCATCTTGTCACGTGCTTCAAGTGCGGCAACATGAACATCTTTTGCCCCCATGCGCTTAGCACTTCTTGCACAATCAAATGCGACATTTCCCCCACCGAGGACAATGACATGTTCACCCATGCCTGTTTCTTGACCCTTTGCGACCTGACGCAAGAAGGATAAGTTTGTCAGGACACCGGAAGCATCACTACCTTCCATTTTAAGAATACGGCCTTGCTGGTTACCAACTGCAAGCAAGATGGCATCATAGTCTTTTTTAAGAGCGTTGACATCATCAATACGATGATTTGTTTTAAGGTGAATACCTGTTTCGAGAATATAATCGATTTCTTCATCAACATCTTCACGTGGTAAACGATAGGATGGAATACCATATTGCATCATTCCACCAGCTTTTTCTTGCTGTTCAAAGATTGTGACATCATGCCCCTGTTTTCTTAAATAGTAAGCCGCTGTTAAGCCGGCGACACCCGCTCCAACAATAGCCACTTTCTTATTCGTATCAGGTAATTGTTTACCTTTATGATGCCAATAACGACCAGTGTCATGTTCAGCTGCATAACGCTTGATATTACGGATAGAGATTGGATCACTGACAGCCTGACGACGACACTCTCCTTCACAGACATGATTACATACATAGCCTAAAACATGAGGAAATGGTGCTTTTTCACGAACAACTGCAGCTGCTTCATCATATTTCCCTTCGCTTACATAACGGACATAGCGTGGAACATCGGTATGAGCAGGACAGGCAGAATGACATGGAATCAGCTGATCCCATTTATCACTTGCGCTATAGCTTGCAATATCACGAATTGTTCCAGTTGGACAGACCTCAGCGCAGGCACCACAGAAACGACAGTCTTCATCCTTTAGTAATTTCTCATGCAATGTACCCACATAGCTTTCAACGCCCTTCTTCTTGTAGTCGAGAATGCCGACATGTCGCATATCATGACAGGCACGAACACAACGACCACAAAGAATACAGCGATTCATGTCATGAATATAAAGAGGGTTATTTTTGATTTCCTTAAAGCCCTTAACACGACGATGCATTCTTGTCGCTGAGACATTCATATATTGAATAAGATTCTGTAATTCACACTGACCATATTTAGGACATGTTGAACAGTCCTCTGGGTGAGCTGCTAGAATGAGTTCCATGGCAAGATTACGTAATCTTGTCACTTCTTCACTTTCGGTATGAACAACCATCCCATCTTTGACCTTGACCTTGCAAGAACATAGAGGCTTTTCTTCACCTTCGATATCAACAAGACAAAGCTTACAGGTTGAAATTTCTGGTAAATCTGGATGATGACAGATATGGGGAATATAAATATTATGATCAAGAGCTGCTTTAAGAAGGGATGTTCCTTCTTCGACTTCGATCTTTTGATCATTTATTGTGATTGTGATCATCTTTGCCTCCTATTTCTCTACTGTTGGAAAACGCATTTCACGATATTTCTTCATCTTCGCCATCGCTTCTTTTTGATGGGCAAAGAAGTCCACCTTTGTTTCGACGATTTCATTTAAATGTAATTCACGTGATTCATTTTTATTACGATCACGACATAAGCCATTCTTAGCTAAGACAAAGTGTACTTTCCCTTGTTCATCTCTCACTAAGTCTCCGCCAGCTCCACATACCGCACACTCAAATGGGAATTGAACGCCATCCCAATGCTTTTCACCAGGATAGATGAGGGATGAATGACAGTTTGGACAAAGACCCATATCAGGATCACCAAGCCAGCCTCTTTCTTCGACCGGTGTATTGATGGCCTGAACGATATTTTCACCTAATTGATGCGCACGTTCTAGCTGATCATCACGTAATAAAACATTACCAGGACGGCCATTACGTGTTGACATCATTTCGTCTACAACACGAATAGATTGTGTAAACATGGTTGCAGCAAGTGATTCCAATGAAAGTGTCTGCCAGTCATGACAGCTTCCTCCTACGGCAATTAAGCCAGCTACACAGTGAGGATCTTCTTTAACCAAGCCAACCTTGAGCTGGAAAGATAATTCATAAGCTAAGAAACGCTGGGCAAAGCGGGTATAGAGCGAACTTGGCATAAGGTCATATGTTGGCACACCAACAATGATGCCGTTCTGTTTCTGCATAACCTGCATGATCTTATCCATATCATCTTTGTTTTTGAGTACACAGCCATCATAATGATCAGCTTTACCCATTCCAACATCACCCATACGCATGGTGCAGGATTCACATCCTGTACATGGTAGAATGTTGTAGTCAAACAGATTAATAAGAGTGACTTCAGCACCTTTTTCCTTTGCTGCATTTAATGCTTCCTTAACTAATATTTCAGAGTTGCCATTATGTCTTCCAGCAACAATTCCCATGATTTTCATAATTAAAATGCTCCTTTATTTTCTTTATAGACTTCTGGCAAGATTGCCTTTAAATTACTAAATTCCTTAATATTATGGGCATATAAGCCTTTAGCAATATTTAAAGGTATCTTGATACCATCAGGGATACCTTTAGTGATTGTACCATCCTCATTTCTATGCATCCCAATCCAGAAATGCGAGACAAACATGACACCATTCTTATAGGGATACCATTTATGTGTCATTGCTGCAGCAACCTTGCCTTCACCAATAGCACAGACCATTGATGAACATGTTGAAGTATCAATGAGGCTTTCATCATAGCCAAAATCTCTTGGTCTTAAAAAGTTCAGCTTTAAGAAATCAGGTCCATTCCCAACATCCTCTAAGATATAATGGCTAACACCCCATGTCTTTTCTCGTATAGGAACACTTGGATCACATACATAATCACAGCGATCTGCTCTAGCAAAGTAATGATCTTCATTGTCCCAGATCTTATATCGTAAATCACTGCCAACTGAATGCCAAGGAAACCACCAGTCCAGCATTTCACTTGTCACATTAGGCATATATGTCCTATTTGCCACAAAGGCTGTACCATCAGCATTAAGACCATAGCCAATTTGGCAATATTCCTGATCTTCGCCTTTAAGAAAGAGATTCTTATCGCTAAAAGGCACACCTGCTTTTTCTGATGGATGCTCGACTAAGGCAAGCTTTTCCTCATCAATAGGTGCTAATTCCTGCTGATAGAAACGATAATAGGATAAATTCTTTTCTTCTTCACTTACACCAACTTTATTCATCTTCATGTCCTCCTACAACATGCATCACACAACTCACAAATACACCAATATACCAGACGCCTACAAGCATGCTGATGGCAATCTGCAAAGGCAGGCTGCCTAGCGTTCGAACGGGTGCTAATATCAACAAGCCAATCGCAAATCCGCTCAGCCAGGCTGAAAGGTTGATTCTTTTAGGCAATAATGAGGCTATAAGCACTGCTAAGCCACCACCAATAAAGAGCAGGATAAAGAGATTCATATTATGCTTAAATGGCATAACCTTCAATAACTCAACGACAAGCACAGCCCATAAGTCACCCAGCAAAAAGCCAATAGAAACAGGAAGAGCCTGCTTGATTGTATTTCCCGCTTCAACAAAGATACCAGCACATATTAATGCAACTCCTCCTGTTGTAATCCCTATATAGGGGGCAAGGATGGCCCAGATAGGCGCAAAAAGAGCAATGCAAAAAGCAAGTAATAATGTTTGACGATCACACTTCATCTTCTTCACCAACCTTGTTAAATTGTGAACAAGAGTATGTTACCACCCCTGGATATTCTTGTGAAATTCTTAATTTTATGCTAAAGTATTCCATATTGGAATAGGAGACATACATGAAAGCAGATCGTATTAGTATTGGAGATATTCGTATATTCTTAAGTGCTGCAACCTATAAAAACTACACGAAAGCAGCTAAAAGCCTCTATACCACCCAACCCACAATTACTAAAGTCATCCATCATATAGAAAAGGAATTGGGTGTGATCTTATTTGAAAAAGAAGGCAAAGGCATGCATCTCACCACCCAAGGTCTTTATCTCTATGAACAATATCAGCCATTATTAAGTGAATTTGATCATATCTATGATGCCTTACATACAAAAAACACAACCATCAAGATTGGTATTCTTGAAGGTTATGATTTTGAGAATTTATTATTTGAGCATCTTACAACAATCAATAAAAAGCATCCTGAACTGACATTATCTATTAATATCTATGACTTACATGAGCTTATTGAATATAGTGATGATCTTGATATTGTCTTTATGAATACGCTTGAAGCATCTTCTTTAAATCATTATCATTTTATGGAGATTGATAAGATACCTTATTATCTTGTTGTTTCAAGAAATCATCCCTTAGCCAAAGAAAACAGTGTTCATCTAAAAGATCTTGCCCAAGAACATCACTTCATTCTATGTCAGAAAGAAACCATGTCGACGCTTGAATTTGTGAAACAGACATGGGATATTGTAAACCTCCATCCTACCTTTGAAACGGTTGATAATCGTCTTACTCTACTGATGAAGATATCTCAGAATAGTGGTGTCAGTCTCTTGCCTGCCTATATGATTAAAGGCTATGAAGATAAGCTTACGCTTATACCTTTAGCTGATTTTCCTTCTACGATTTATCGTATTATGGGGATTAATGATCTTCATTCTTTTAGTGATCGATTAGTCTTTTTGGAAGATATGAGAGCATTGTTGCATATTTAATGTTATATGCATATAAAAGTATTTATATTATGGTGCTAGTGGTTCATAGTGTAAAATATTTTGTGTAAATTCGATTTGTCGAATTTATTGTTTTCTATAGAAGTTATTTAATAGACAAAAAAGGCATACCCCCTGTAAAATGATTTCTGCAACAAAAACAATCAAAGGAGTATACCCATGAATCATTTTACATCATTGCTTGTCAGAAATCTATTAAATAACGACCACAATCTTCCTGAATTTGAAAGCGTGCTCTCTGAAGTGTTCCGTCAGCAGCTTGAGGAAGCCGTCAATGACGTCCTCAGCTACGAGCTTGAGCAGTTCCTTGGCTACGAGAGATACAAGCACACGGACAAGGAAGACTCAAGGAACGGCTTCAAGCCTGAAAGAAAGATCGACACCAGGTATGGGACAATCACAGTCAGGATGCCCAGGGACCGCCTGGGACTCTTCGTGTCTGCTCTGATTCCGCCTTACATGAGACGGACTGAGGGCACGGAGAACACTGTCGTTGATCTCTTCAATCTTGGACTCACTAATAGCGAGATTGCCGAGGCTGTTGACAGGATGTATGGCACAAAGGTATCGAGAAGCACTGTTTCCAACATCACCAACAGGATTATCTCCAGCATTGAATCATTCAAGTCAAGACAGCTGGCAAGCGAATATGCCGTCATCTACATTGATGCGACAATGATGGCCCTCAGACGCGATACGGTCCAGAAGGAGGCCGTTCACATTGCATTGGGCATCCGCACTGACGGTACCAAAGAGATCATTGACTATTCAATCGCTCCCAATGAGTCAAAGAGCAACTGGAAGGAAATGATTGAATCAATCAGGGAACGCGGGGTGACGCGTGTTGCGCTCTTCTGCACGGATGGCCTGAACGGAATGGAAGAGGTCATCAGCTCGGTCTATCCAATGGCAAGGATCCAGAGATGCCTTCTTCACGTCCAGAGAAACATTGCCAGCAAGTGCCGTGTAAGTGACCGCGCTGAAATCACGGAGGATTTCAAGGCAGTATATACTGCTGCCAGCAGGGAAGCTGCAGTAGGCGGGCTGGAATCCTTCTACACGAAGTGGAACAGGAAGTATCCAAAAATCGTCGATGCACTGAAGTCCAATTCCAACATGCTTACCTTCTATGACTTTCCCAAGGAGATCAGAAGTAGCATCTATACAACCAACATGATTGAAAGCTACAACAAGCAGCTCAAGCGCCATTTCAAGGCAAAGGAACAGTTTCCCACGGAGCTTTCTGAGGAGAAGTATCTAGTCTCGCAGTTCGAACGATACAGCGAGAAGTTCCTGAGCCGCGTACATAAGGGATTTGGAAAAGTCACAAGCTTCTGGTTCAATGACTCTCATGAAGATAGCACATATTCCATTTAGCAGTCCTGGAGCTACATGTTCAGTTCACAATTAGATTACCAAACAGAAATCATTTTAAGAGAGATTATCAATTTACACAAAATTATTGACACTATCTAGTGGTTTTCAATAAAAGGGCTTTATTAGAGAGAAATGTTGTATTTTTCAATAACATTATGAGCTTTTTTATGTTAGTATAGAAACATCAAGGGGGGAAGTCTATGGAAAGTAAAATTGATAGAAAAAAACATCTCATAAAGATGAGTTCTTTTATGCTTTCAGGCATGCTCATACTTACTTTACAGGCAACTGATGTTAAAGCAGCAAATCCTGTTGTTTTAGTTATAGATCCAGGTCATGGTGGTAATGACAGTGGTGCTATTGGTACATATAATGGTAAAAGTTATTATGAAAAGAATATGACTTTATCCATTGCCAAAGAACTAAAAACGCAGCTAGAAGCAACAGGTAGATATAAAATCTATATGACAAGAGAGACAGATACCTACAAGTCTCTTACTTATCGTACTGACTATGCGAGAGAAAAGAATGCTGATGCTTTGATTAGTGTTCATATTAACTCAGCAGGAAGCAGTGCAACTGGTGCTGAGGTAGAAATACCTAATACAAGCTTATATCCTCAGCTCCATACTGAAGGGGAAAACATCGCTAATTCTATCTTAAAAGAGATCAGCAGTTTAGGTATTAAGAAACGTGGCGTATTCACAAGAAATTCCGCAAATGGCACAAAATATAGCGATGGCTCAATAGCTGACTATTATGCCATTGTCAGAGGAGCCAAAAGCAATGCCATGACTGGTATTATTGTTGAACATGCTTTTATCTCAAATCCAACAGAGCTTGGAAAATACTTGTCTACTGAAGCTAAACTTAAAGCATTGGGACGTGCTGATGCCAAGGGCATTAATAACTACTATTCAACACATGAACCAGTAAGTATAGTACGTGAAAGTGACTATGCATTAGTCTATGACTACAATTACTATATCAACAAGTATTCAGACTTAAAGAAAGCCTATGGTACAAATAGAAATGCAGTCTTCTATCATTTCTTAACATATGGTATGAATGAAGGTCGCCAGGCTATCGCATCATTCAACGTATCATACTACAAACAGAACTATGCCGACTTACAAAAAGCCTATGGTAATGATACGAAGGCATATTATAATCATTATATTAAATATGGCTATAATGAAGGACGTGTAGCTGACAAACTCATATCTTCAACGACTAAACCAACTTCATCAGTTCAAAATGTCACAACATACAAAGGTATAAATTACTCAGCTGTCTATAATCAAGACTATTACTACAAGAATAATCCATCTATCCAATCACAGTTTAAAGCAACTGATGGTGCTGGCTTGATTAAGAACTTTGTAGAAAGTGGCATGGCTAAGGGACTAAGAGCTAGTGCTAATTTTGATGTCAATTCCTATCGTTTAGAATATCCTGATTTAAGAGCTGCCTATGGCAATAACCTGAAAAATTACTATATGCATTATATTCGCTATGGCGCTAAAGAAGGACGTAAGACAACTGGTACAACACAAATGGTTGGTTATGTAACTAAACTTGATGGTGTTGACTATTCATCAGTCTATGACTTCAATTATTACATCAATAAATATAGTGATTTAAAGAATGCCTATGGTGCCTATAATGATCAGGCTGTCTTAAATCATTTTGTGAAGTATGGCATGAATGAAGGCCGTCAGGCAAAGTCTACATTTGATGTTAATTCCTACCGTTTACAATATCCTGATTTAAGAGCTGCCTATGGCAATGACTTAAAGAATTATTATATGCATTATATCCATTATGGTGTTAAGGAAGGACGTAAGACAACTGGTACAACACAGATGGTTGGTTATGTGACTAAGCTCAATGGTATTGATTACTCTGCTGTCTATGACTTCAATTTCTATATCAACAAATATAGTGATTTAAAGAAAGCTTATGGTACTTATAATGATCAGGCTGTCTTAAATCACTTTGTGAAGTATGGCATGAATGAATCACGTCAGGCTAGTTCACAGTTTATTCTTTCCTACTATAGAGCTAACTATGAAGATTTAAGAAAAGCTTATGGCAATAATAATGCAGCTTATTATTTACATTACATAAAATATGGAAAGAATGAAGGTCGTATTGCCGATAGATTACCACAGCCAAATACAATCACCAGACCTACTGCTCCTAACAATTCACAATCAAGTCAGAATACTACATCTCAGCTCTATGAAATAAGTGGTGCGCCAAAAGCAACGGAAGCGCAAATGGTGAAATACTACTCAAGTAAGGCGAACTTCCCAACTTACTATAGTACCCATGATAGTGAAGTAAAAACAATCAATGACTTTGTTCATGTCTACTATCAGGAAGCGACGGCAGAAGGTATTCGTCCTGAAGTTGCATTCGCACAAATGTGCAATGAAACTGGTTTCTTGACTTATACTGGTAAAGTAAAGATTGAACAATATAACTTTGCTGGCTTAGGATCCGTTGATGCAAGTAAGCCAAGTAACACATTCAAATCAGTTCGAGAAGGTATCCGTGCTCATATTCAACATTTAAAAGCTTATGCAATAAAGAATCCTACGCTTAAGTATCCATTAGTTGATGCTCGCTATCAATATGTAACTAAAGGTAGTGCTCAATATGTTGAATGGTTAGGCTCTCAAGAAAACCCGAATGGTGTTGGCTGGGCAACTGATAAAGATTATGGTAATATCTTACGTAAGATTATTAATGATATTCTTGCGGTAAAATAGCTTACTAAGTATAGCACATAAAGCAACAGTTAGATTTCTAGCTGTTGTTTTTATTTGAATTGAAATGAAAAAGCCACACCTTAATGAGATGGCCTCATATGAGTGTGGCTAGAAGTTCAATTATTGATTTTGTCTCTTCTTTCTTAAGAAAATAACAGCAATCAAAGAAGTAATGAAGACAAATACGAGAGTGGCGATAGAAGTGCTATCTCCTGTCTTAACTGCTTTTGTTGAAGCAGTTGTTGATTTTGTAGAAGTCTTGCTTGTAGTAGGCTTTGATACATTAGAAGTAGTTTTTGATTCTACAGGTGTAGTATTTTCAACTGTTTTCTTAGCTTGTTGACCTAACCAGTTCCAGGCATTTACTCCATTACTATCGAAGCACTCATTATTGTCCCAATAGATCCATGACCAATGTCCATTGTATTCATATGGATTACCATTAGCATCTTTGTATAATCCTGAAGTATCATGAACATCATCAAATGCTGAAACATGAACGTTCTTATTACCAGCAGCTAATAATCTCTTGACTGTTGGTTCTGTTGTCTTTGTAAAGTCAACTGTTGTATCAGTCTTGGCATATGTGAACCAGATTGGTAAGTTCTTTAACGACTGAATCTGTTTATCAGTGATATATTCATCATAGAATGCTTCACAAATTGGGAATGCTGCTGCAAAGTAATCTGGATGCTTTAGAATCATTTCCATAGTCATATAACCACCATTAGAGCATCCGCCAATATAGATTCTATTCGTATCAATATCAGCATTATTCTTAACATAGTTATCAATTAGATCAAATAATCCCTTTGCATAGATTGAACCCTTGTCACCATTCTGGTATGTTTTATTACCACCATCCATCCACATTGTTGGACACTGTGGTGTAATAACATAGGCATTGTTGAGTTCGCTTTGGAATTTGTCACCTGCTAAGGCAGTAACTTCGTTGGCAAGAAGGTCAATTGAAGTATCAGTTCCACCTTCACCTGCACCATGAAGCCAAATCACAAGGGCATTCTTTTTATTGTCTTGCTGTGGCTGATATTCTGAATATGAATATGTTCTACCATCATTTGCCTTATAATATTTCTGTGCGAATTTTTCTAATTGTGGAGCGATTTTACCATTCTTTTCGACATCAATTGTTGATGTGATATTTAATGCTGTAATATCTTGTTCACTTGCTTTAAGTGTTGCACCACTCTTCAAGCTGACATTAAGCTTATATGGGTTGCACCAGCTATTAAGTCCTGTTGATAGACGATAAATGAATGGTGAACCATCATTAGGTGAGACATACATTTCTAATGTAACATATCTAGAATTAGTAGTCACTTTATTGCCATTTTCATCAGATGTATATGCATTCGTAACCTGGCGTTTAGCACTTACGATACCTTCTTCTCCAGTAGACCAGTCTTTAATGCCATTCTTTTCTTCAACAACTTTAAAGTTTTCCGCATTTACTGAATCAGAATCAACAACCTTATCAAGTGTTAATACTGTCTTGCGTACAGCTGGACCCCAGTCTTCACCTGTAATATAAGCTTTTTGTGTGCCATTTGCGACTACATTTGCTTTTGTCTGTTTACTCATCCATTGCCATATTGTTTCACCATTATCAACACATTCATTATTATCAAAATAAGTCCATGACCAATGGCTATCATATGTATATGGTGTTCCATCTTCATTAGTAAAACGTCCTGTTGTATCATGGACATCATCAAAGAATGAAGTACGTACATTTGTATTACCAGCTGCCTTTAATCTTTCAACTAATAACTTACTTGTTGTATCATATTTAACTGTTCCATCATTCTTTGCATGAATGAACCAGATTGGTAAGTTCTTTAATGAATTGATCTGTTCATCAGTAACATCCTTACTTTGTTTAGCTGGACAAATAGGATATGCAGCGGCAAAGAATGTTGGATAGTCAAGAATCATATTCATTGTAAATAAGCCACCAGCAGAGCATCCACCAATGATCACTCTATTCGCATCAATATCGGGATTGTCTTTTAAGACCTTATCAATTAAAGCTTTCACTGTTGATGTCTTTGTATTATATGATCTTTGTGGAGCAAGTACATAGGCTCCATCCATAATATCCTGGAACTTCTCACTACCTAAAGCAGTTACCTTATTTCCAAGTAAATCAATCTGTACATCAGTACCAGTTTCACCAATGCCATGATTCCAAATGACTAAAGCATTCTTATGGCTATCTTTAGCTGGTGTATAGAGTGAATAAGATACTGTATCACTATTATCAGTAAATGTCTGTGATGTAAACTTGTTGTCTTTAAATGAGAAACCATTTAGCTGTGGTACGATTTTACCGTCTTGTGCGACATTGATATTTGGATCAACATCTAATTCTGTGATAGATTCATTGCCACTCTTAATATCTTCTCCATCATTAATACTTACATCCAATTGATATGGATTTGCCCAGTTATTTCTCCATGTCGACATATTCCACTCAATAGGACTACCTTCTTTAGGAGAAATCTTCATTTCAACAGTAACAATATTGGAATCATTTCCTACCTTGTCGCCATTCGCATTAGATGTGTAAGCATCAATAATTGTACGATTGCTTTCTGTTTTACCAGCAGTCTGTACAACTTTGAAATCTCCCTTCGCTACTGAATTAGCATCAATGGTTTTGTCAAGTGTCATGATTGTCTTAGAAACACCACTGCCCCAGTCATCATTCACTACATAAGCTTTCTGGCTTCCTGTAGCAACGCCCATTCCTGATGCAAAGACTGGTATAACTGCAGTTGATAAGATCATCATTGAACTCACAAAACCACTTACAATTACCCTTTTTCCTTTCATATTTTCCTTTTCCTCCTCATCTATATGGTATTTTATCAAATGTAAGCGCTTATATTTGGACAAAAACTCATAGAAAAGAGGCTAAAAACAAATATTCAGTTAATTATCATACATATTAATCTTTCTCCGATATTCTAATGGAGAAATATCATATAGATGTTTGAATTCTTTATTGAGGGCTTTTGTATTAGGAAATCCTGATGCCAAAGCTATATCAATTAATGGCAAATCAGTATCAATAAGCATGTCACGGGCATGACTTATTCTTATTTTTGAGATATATGCTTTGACAGTGATATCCATATTATCTTTAAAGATTTTTGATAGATGACCTTCCGATAGGTTAAAGTGTTCACTGATGACTTCGATTGTCAGTTTATCTTGATAATGTGCATCTATGTATTTAACGATTGAGGTTAGTCGGTGTTTATTCTTGTTGCTTTTCTGTATGACTGAATCTTTCTTCTTTTCTCCAAGTTCACTGACAAGTAAATAAATAAGATGATAGACTTGTCCAATTATTTCAATTCTTTTATTTTTGTTTCTTAGTTCAAAGCATTCAACAAGTTTATATAAACATTCTTTTATTTGATTGCAGCTATGAGAATCAGGCTGTTTGAATTGAATATGATCGATATCATTGTAAACACTTTTAAAGAAATCATAGTTTATTTGAAGAGCTAAGCCAATATAGGAACCTGATGTATTTGGGGTTCCAAAGGAATGAATAGCACAGGAATTGATGATTACAGGTATGCCTGTATCATTCTGATATAATGGATAGTATTTACCATCAATAAATGCCGTTGAACCACCACAAATAGCTAAAACAATTTCTATACTATTATGCCAATGCTTATCAATATACGGATATATTTCACCAGTAAATCTTACAAGCTTTATTGGCATATCTGAATTTATAATCTTTTCATATTTAATCATACTCCACCTCTATTTCATCTATTCTATCATAGGCTTTAAGTATAACGAATTGATTTTCAAAATACGATAATATTATATATTCTATCCTTTTAATATATGTCCAATAAACAAAAAAGATACCTTTAATACTCATGGGGTTATAAGAAACCGGTTCATGTGAATATCATTTTTGGATTGATTATTATGAGAAAAGTGAAGTAGTAGATATTTTTATATGTTGTTTATTCTTCCAGAAGTTCATAAAACAAAGAAAACTGTGGACTCATGTACATCTGGTGTATACTGAACCCACAGTTTTTTAAAGCGGTTTTTAATTTTTTCAGCTAATGCCCCACAATTATAGAAAGCATCTTATCCATGCAATTCAATAATATACTTAAAGGGTTATTCTTCCTCGGTTAAGAATCTATTGTATTCTATTAAGCATAGTCATTTTGTGATATCGGAAGACTTTGAAATTCTTTGTCAAGTATATGATCCCTAAATTTTCTTCCCTTTAGATAATATTCATATGTAGTATTTTCAGTTGAGCCATCCCAGGTACAGTCTATCTGATACCATTGTCCATTAACTTTTACTACATTCCAGACATGGCTTGTATTTAAACTATTACTTGGTCTGCCCAGTACAGTCTTCACTTCAAGGTTGGCTTTCTTAGCTAGTCTTAAAAACAGACCTGTATAGCTTGTACATACTGCTAATCTAGCACCTGTTGATGGATCTGGTTTGTCAAATAGGACATCATAGCTTGAATAATTATCAACGCTATAATCAATAGGCTTACCTTGAATATTACGACTATATGTCTTGTAATCGTAAATGATATTCTTACAAACATAATCATGAATCCTTCTTACCTTAGCTTCATCACTAAGACCATTTAACTGTAAGCTTTGATAAACAGATTCTAGTTTTTGTTCATAAGCGATACGCATATCATAATTCCAATAATCATGATCAATCTCTATGACATATTCATAAAAGTCTTTTTGGGTTATAACTTTTAGACTTTTAGCTCTTAGAACCATATCTTCTAGATAAAATCCACCTAAATGCTGTCCTTCCTGATCATAGGTGAAGGTATTGAAGTCATGAAGGCTATAGAACTGTGTACTATAGATACTTAATAGGCTATTATTCTGCTTAAGAGTATTTAAGTCACTTAGTTTTTGATGGTAATGGTCTATTAAGTTATTTTGATTATTATAGATTTCTTCTTGATCTATGTGAAGTTGATAGGTTAGTACTTCTTGTGATGTTATGTCAATGACTTTTAGGATTGTTGATCCAACCTTTATACCTCTTACTATAAGTTTTTGATCGTACATAGTAACATCAAGCATGTTTTTATCATATTCTAGCTGATAAGGCCTAAATGCCTGTATTTCTAGTTAAATAGAATGATTTACTGGTATTCCAATAGAATCATCTGCATTCGTTAACTTATATAATGCTGGAGATACATAGACATTAATGCGATAACGCTTATTTGCCTGAACATGAACAATGTCAATATAAGCCTCACCTTGTTTATGCGCTTGTATTGTCAATGTTTTATTATTTGTACTACAGCTAATAATATTTTCATTACTGCTCTTTGCCTGAAGGGTTACTTCTTGA